>JBATLA010000190.1:0-3212 GCA_049669945.1 Polyangiales bacterium
GTGCGAATCGCGCACGCGGCGGAGCGTGTTGGTGCCGACGGCGCGCACTTGCTCGGCGCCGAAGTCACGAAGCCGCTGACCAAACAGCTCCAGGCAGGCGATCGCGCGCGCCTCGGCATCGTCTGCAAGCCAGCCGCCCTCCTGTAAGCCCTCGGCCAGGCGCACGGGCTCGCGAATGCGGTCGACGATCTGAACGCCTCCGTGGTCGACGCGGGCAATCACCATGTGAAAGCTGTTCGAACCCAGGTCGACCGCGGCGAGAGACTCCATCTCTGACTCGCAGAGAACCTTAGCCTAGTTTGCCGCGGACGCTGCCGCTTTTCGAAGCCATTCACCGGTCGCCTCATCAGCCGGGAAGTAGGACTCGATGCGCAACTCCTGCGCGGTGACGTCAATCGGTGTGCCAAGAGTGGTCAGCGTCGAGAAGAGCTCGAGCCGTGTGTCGTTTTTCTCGAGATTGACGGTGACGCACACGCGTGGCGCGACGGCCAAGTCAATCTCCGCCATCCCGGATGGAACACCGGGGTACGCCAAGAGCGCGTCGAGAAGCTTCCGACTCTCGCTGGTTTCGAGCTCCGTGATCGACTCCCGATAGAGACGATCGATCAAGAAGCCGGCAACCTCGTCCCAGTTCTCGACGTAAGGGCGCACGCCCCGCGGGTGGAAAAGCGAATGCATCACATTCTCGCCGACGATCGGATCGAACGGCGGTTCGAGCAAGAACATGAACAAGCGCGTAAAGGCATCGTTCATCTTGATGAGGTCCCAGCCGCGGTTGAGTACGATGGCTGGATACGGCTCGTGGTGCGAAAGGATCGTGTCGAATGCGTGACGCACCGGCCGCATGTCCGGCTCGGAGAGATCGGTCTCGCGATAGACCGGCGCGAAACCCGCGGAGGACAGCATCGAGTTCCGCTCACGCAGCGGTAGGTCGAGCGCGCTCGCGAGGATGAGCACCATCTCGCGGCTCGGCGAGGACTTCCCGTTTTCGACGTAGCTGATGTGGCGGGTCGAGACTTCGGACTCGATGGCAAGCTGCTGTTGGCTCATGCGGCGTGCGTTGCGCCACTGTCGGAGGAGCGGCCCGAAGCCCGCGGGAGCGATGGTGGAAGGCATATCCGGATTCTAACGCCAGGTTTCGCGTTGCCGATGACCTCCGAGGTCATGGCGGATGGGCTCTCGGCGCCTCAGAATCGGACTTATCAAGGAGGTCCCCATGAAATCACGAGGCTTTTTGCTCATTGGCGTCTTCGCCGCCTTCACCATCTACACCAGCATCGTGGTCGTGAATCACGGCTACACGGGGTTCATCGAGCTCGCCATGGCTGGCGGCTGGGGCGCCCAGATGTTCATCGACCTAGTGATCGCCCTCGTGCTCTTTTCGATTTGGATGTTCCCGGACGCCCGCGAGCGCGGCATCCCTTTTTGGCCCTACTTCCTCTTGATCCTCACGACCGGCTCGATCGGCGCCCTCGGCTACCTCGTCCACCGCACGCTCAAGGAAGGCAGCCCACAGCAAAGGGCCCAGCCGAGCGCTGCGCGCTAGCGCTCCATGTAGCCGATGGCTTCAAGGTGCGCGGCGACGTCGTCGTCGAGCGCAACAGAGTCCGCGGCAACTGCGTCTTCATTGGCCCGGGCACGCTGTTGGAGCAGGGCCTTGGTCGTGAGCCGAACCTGGTCGGGGGTTGAGCCCGCCAGGTTCTCTCGTTCGCCGGGATCGAGGTCGACCCGATAGAGCTCGACCGCGCGCAGCCCGCGCGGATTGTCCGGATTCGCGGTGATGAGCTTGTGCTCGTCGGTGCCGTCGAGATGGCGAACCGATTCGAGGACGTTGCCTTCATGGCTCTCCTCGGCATAGACGACGTCGGTTCCCGTGAACAGGTTCCCGCCCTGCACGCCGTCCGGAACCTCCACGTCGAGTTCGGCCAATACCGTCGGCATTAGGTCGATGCTCTGCACCCAGTGCCGCACGACCGTCCCGCCGCGTCGGGCCTGTGGAAGCTTCACGACCAGCGGGACGCGAACCTGTTCGTCGTAGAGGGTCGTGCCGTGCCAAAAGCCACCGTGGTCGTTGAACTCTTCGCCATGGTCCGCGGTGACGACAATGGTCAATTCGTCGTAGAGTCCGCGCTCTTTCAAGGCGTCGATGAGCTTTCCGAACTCGGCGTCCCAGTACGTGATCTCGCCATCGTACAGCTTGGTGAGCGCCGGGGCCTCCGATGGGTCCGGATGCTGGTGCGCCGCCCGCGCATACCCGCTTCCGTCATAGGGGTGGGCGAAATACGGGTCGTGCGGATCCATGTAGCCAACGAACAGGAACCAGGGCGCGGCGCTCTGCCGGTCGATCCAGCCGGTCACCGCAGCGTTGACCGTCGCGGCATCTTGATAGGCGGTCCCGGGCAAGACGTCACCAGAGGCCGCACGGAGCTTCTCGATCCGCTGGCGTACGAACTGCATCAGCAAGAGCTTGGCGCTCGCGTCGTCGGCGCCAAGCACGAACTCCGGTTCGAGGAAGACGTAGTCGTCGAACCCCTGGTGGAAGTTGAAGTACGGCGCGACGTTGAAGTTGGTCGCGAAGCCGCCCGTACTGTACCCCACGGGCTTCAATGCCTCCGGTAGCGTGGTGACAGCGTCGGGCAAGGCGTCGCTCTTGGCCATCACTCCGTGGCTCGACGGAAGGCGGCCGGTCAGGATCGACGCAAAGCTCGGACGGGTCCAACTCGAGTTGGTGAAGGCTTGATCGAAAAGAACCGCATCGTCGGCAAACCGGTCGAGGCTCGGGGTGCTCCCGCTTTCGTATCCGTAGGCGGGCAAATGGTCCGCGCGAAGCGTGTCGATGACGATGAAGAGCACATTGCCCGCAGCGCCCGGCTCTTCGGTTGCTCCGTCGCCGGCTGTCCCGTCGGCACCGCCGCTGCCAAACGCGAGTGTCCCGGCAAGCCCAATGCCGAGCACGACGAGGACGGCGAAGCCGGTCGTCGCATGGGCGAGCCGCTCAAACGCGGGGCGCGCCATGAGACGGCGAAGCAAGCGCGCAAGGAAGGCGCTGACGCCGGCCGCCACGAACGCGCAAGCAAACACGACGCCGAGGCCGATCGCGCTCTTCCACACGAGCTCTTCGTGAAAGAGGTCACGCCGGATCCGAAATGCCCCGAGGGCGAACGAAAACATCCCGAAGATAGCCGCGGCGAAGTACGCAAATGCTTCCTTTT
>JBATLA010000191.1:0-1964 GCA_049669945.1 Polyangiales bacterium
ACCCTACGTGCATGCCAAGGTGGTATCAGTCGATGGCCTCGTCACGAGCATCGGCTCGGCCAACCTCGACGCGACGGCGAGCTACTGGGAAAGCGAGGCAAATGTCGTCGTGCAAGACGCAGAGTTCGCCTCCGGGGTCGAGGCTCAGCTCCAAAAACTCATCGACGGCAGCATTGCGATCGATCCCGAGTCCGAATATTGGAAGCGGGAGCGCGCGCAACGTGCCGTCGTTGGGACGCTGTGGCCTGGGTCGTTCTATTCCTAAGGGTTCTTCAGCTCCTGCTTGGTCTCTTCGCCGATCTCTTCGGCCTGCTGACGCGTCTCCTCCGCGCCTTTAAGCTGCTTCTTGCCGGCCTTGATCGTCTCGGCGACCTCGTAGGTGACGGTCATCTTCACGTCGAAGGCGCGGTCGATCTCGAGCTCCTCGGAGCCCTCGACCGTCTTCACCTTCATCAGGTTTGCGGCTTCGCCACTGGCAATGGCGTTGGCCTCGAGCGCCTTGAGGTTGAGCACGACCTGCCCAGTGGCGTTCATCGACATCGCCTCGAGCGAGAGCTCGATGCCCTCTTCTTCGAACGTCACCGTCTGTGCGGGCGCGTTCTGCTGGATCTGAACACTGAGCTTCACCTCGTCGCCGGTCTTCTCGATCAAAGTGTAGGTGTCGCTCTGGTTGATCTGGAAGCCGTAGAGGAAGAGCTCCTTACGCGCTTCCCAGCGTGCCCCGACGCCGACCGGTGGCGCGGGGAGGACGACGCGCGAGAGCGACGTCCGCGCGTTCACGATCATCATCAGCAGCCGCGCCGAAACTTCCGGATTCTTCGCCTTGCTGTTGAGCTCGCTGCGCTGGATGATGCCGCGGTCGTCGACCTCCACCCAGCCGCCGACGTTGTTGAGCGGCGCGACGCTCCTATCGAGCTCGAGCTTCAGAGCCGGGTCGACGTCCTCGGGCACGATCGCCTCAGCTTTCACGATGCGTACGTCGAAGCGTGTCGAGCCGCCCTTTCCTTCGAAGGTCGGCCCAGAGATGACGTGAAGGCGAACGCCCGGAGTCACGTTGAGTGACGCAGAGGTAGCCGTCGTCGCCAATGAGGCGAGGGCGTACTCCATGTTGGAGGTCGTCGTAGTTCCGTGTGCGATGTCGTACCGGAGCGCTTCGCGCGGCTCCGCACCTTGGTCCATGACCACGACGGGATCACCGGCCTCGGCATCGTTTGCGTTCTCGGACTTGCACCCATTCAAGACGAACAAGACGGACGTCAGAATCAATGCCCGATAGATAACCTGCTTAATCATACCCACTCCTTTTGGCACCCCATCGCCATGTGTCGCCGCTCTATATCGCAAGGGCCCGGAGGCCCGTCAAGGTTGCGCCCCGGCGGGCCCCTTCACGCGTTTGTAGCCCTGCGGCAACGCAAACACCGAAGGCGGCATCGGGCCGCGTTGGATCTTCTTCACCAGGAAGACGACGGGGACCCCGCCCTCCTGCTCGACCCGCATCTTCATTGAAAAACCCGGCTCAATTCCATATTTTCTCATCGCCTTCGTTCGCTCGACGTCGGACACCTCGAGTCCGAGATCTCGCCCGCGAAATGCGCGCGTCCACAGATCGGCCGGGTACTTCTGGGTCAGCCACAAATCGATGACCGCGTCATTGTCCTTGTCGAGGATGCGGATGTGCCGCGTCTGCACACCGCTGACGACCTCTTTGCCGATCTTCTTCACCTCGAGGTTCGCGCTATCACCCGAGCCTTTGACCTGTTGGCTCGTGTCCGCAAGTGTCGAGTAGGGCATCTCGACGATCAGCTTCTGAGCGGGCGCGACGGTGAAGTAGCTGGCCCCTTTCGCAGGCATGATTGTCGTCGCCTCCAAGAGCTTCCCGTTCTCATCGGCCGAGCGGATGTCCATCCGAACGTCCCCGGTTTTCGAGTACCGGGCCCGAACCTCGGCGGCGACCCCCTGCTCGG
>JBATLA010000192.1:0-2682 GCA_049669945.1 Polyangiales bacterium
GAACAGCGCAAAGTGATGTCCGTACTCGAACGGGGAAAGGGACCGGAAATCGACAGGCGACATCTCACGTATGTGGGCGACGGCATCACCGCCGCCGTGTGAGAGTACGTAGCTGACCAGATCCAGACCCGCGGCGCTGGTAAGCATGGCGAGCAGCAGTCCGAGCATGACCGAAGCGTCGGCGCGTAACCGATCGCGGTCGAAGCCGCGGTCGATGTAATCCTGCAGTACGAGCGCGGCGAAAATCGCTGGCACGAGGATGAAGCTCCCGTGGAGCTGCGCCCAGAATACGACGCCGACGCAGAGGGCGACCGCGGGCAACCAGCGGCGCGGTGCTGAGCTCGGCGCCGCGATCTTGGCTGGCGGCGCGAGGTACCGTGCGATTAGCCACAACAGTCCAGGCAAGAGGAGCATGAAGAGCACCTGGGGGCGCGCCTTCGCGCGGCTCGAGATGGCGACCGCAGCGATCGCGGTCAACAGCACCAGGCCGACTGGGTACCGGCCAAGCCCGCCGGACCTCAGCAACAGATAGACGGCGCCCACCGCGGCAAAGGTCAACGCCACCGTCAGCAGCGTGAGCCCAGCGGGGCCCACGGCGCTCACCACACCCAGAAGCAAGACCCCCCACAGCCATTCGAATGCGAGGCACGGCTCCGTGAACGCCGAGATGGCGCTCGGCTCGGGCACCAAGCGGCTACCATGCTCCAGCACCGCGCGACCCAGCTGCATCTGAAAGAAGGCGTCCATCTCGTAGACGGGATGAAAACCCGCCCAGGCCGTCGCCGTCGCGATCAGTGCGGCGAGCGCGAGTGCCCAGCGTGGCGCTCCTGCGTCGTCCTGTGAAACCCCGTCGCCCACGGGGCCGAACGGTATCATGCCCCCGCTGCCTTCCCTGCAAGATCGGCCAAAGAGATCGCAGACATCCTCCCTTCGCTCTCCGAGCTGAACGCCGAAGAGCGCCGAAGAATCAATTGAGTAGCGCGGTCAGAGTTGAACCCGAACGGTTTGGACCGAGTTCGGAGCGATCGTGATCGAGGCAAACTGCGATCCGATCTGCAGTGCGTAGTCGAGCGCTTGCTTGGTCGTGTTGAGTAGTTGAACGCTCAGGAGGCGGCCAGCGTTCAGGGTCGCGCTCGCGTGGAGGGCATCGTCTTCGAGGCTACCGAGGTGCGTGGTCACCTCCACAGCTCTGTCGCCTGGACGAATCGTTCGGCTAAACTGGGCGAGCACGTGGAAAATCGGAGTGTAGTAAGTGGAGCTGGAGTCCAAGTCGACCATGATGGGCGCACCGCAGAAATTCCCGACGTGGTTCGGGCCACCACGTTGATCCAGCACGACGTTCCAGTCGATCCAGCCCTCGACCCAATGGTTGAGGCTCACGATGATGTTTCGCGCGTAGCGATGAACCGGTGTGTACATGGGGTGGTCGTCGGGTCGGCGCGCCCAGGTCGCGGTGTAGGCCCAGTCGGTCGCGGTCTCGTTCCACCAGAATTCATCGTTTTCGAACCAGCCCGACTCTTTGAAGCCAATCGGATCCTGCACACCACGCGGCGCATCCGTGCCCAGCGCATCGATGCACCCCTCGGTATGAAGGATCGAGGACCGAGGGAACTTTTCGTGCACCCGATCTAGAACGTCCTCGAAGACCTTGAAGGTGCTCGCATACCAATGCACCGCAGAGCCATCGACATAGGCCGCCGTGTCGGGATCACCGAGAATGGCGTCGGCCCATTCCTCGAGTCGGTCGCGATTCTGATCATAGGCCAAGAGCTTGACCTGGCCGTGACCGCTCGTTCGCAGTGTCGGCCCGAGGTGCTTCTTGATGAACTCGCTCTGCGTGGCCGGCGTGAAGTGCATGCTCTCCCACTGGCCATTGTTTCCTTCCGGTTCGTTGACGGGGGTCAGTCCCCAAATGTCGACTCCTTCATCTCGGTAGGCGTCGAGATACCGGACGAGATAGTCGGCATAGGTCTGCGCGTACTCCGGCTTCAGGGTTCCGCCGGTGCCCTGGTAGTCGTTCTCGGGGGTCATGGGCAGATACCAATCTTCGATGTCTTTCATCCAAGGAGGCGCCGTCCAGGCCGATGCAACGATCTTCAACGCTCCGTCCGGCTGACCGGCTTTGACCGCCAAGGCCTCCTTGATCATCGGCAAGAGATCGAACGACTCGTCCTTGATTCCTGAATACTGTGTCTTGCGAAAGCCGTCGTGGTCCACGTCGATGCTGAAGTGCTCGAGTGTTCTGTCGTCTGGCACGTCGGCATACGAGTAGCGGCCTTCGACGGAGAAGTCGGTCGCGCCGATCGTAGTTCGGGCCAACGAGAAGTTGGCGCCGCTCTCACCGTAGATCCGCTCCATCACGGCGAGCCTCTGTTCTTCATCGAGGTGCGCAAGGACGAAGGCGGAAGACTCGGTAAACGACGTTCCGATACCGACGATGGTTTGCTTCACGACGCCGGGGCTTACGACGACTCGGGTACCTGTGGGCGTCCCATCCACAAAGGGGACGTTCCCCTTTCGGGCCATCTTGTCGCCCGCCTCGCTGGTCAGCAGAATATCTGTCGTCCCCAATAGACGGTAGTGAGTGTCGTCGGCACGCGAGGTCACGTTGGCTCCTTCAGTTTTGGGGAGACACGACGCCAAGACTGCCCAACACGTCACCCCCAGGGCTAGGCTTGGTGT
>JBATLA010000193.1:0-17918 GCA_049669945.1 Polyangiales bacterium
CCGTCGGCAAATCGCGCTCGGCACCTACGACCCGAAGCACCCGGTGATCATTCCGACGCGGGACGACATGCGCTACAAGTCTTGGAAGACGGAAGAAGAGCCGGTGGCCAACGCGGTCATCCTCTACATGATGGACGTGTCGGGCTCGATGGGTGACGAGCAGAAAGAGATCGTCCGCATCGAATCCTTCTGGATCGATACCTGGCTTCGCAAGCAGTACAAGGGCATCGAGACGCGCTTCATCATTCACGACGCTGCCGCACGGGAGGTCGACCGAGACACGTTCTTCCGGACGCGCGAATCGGGCGGCACGATGATCTCGTCGGCTTATCGACTTGCCGCCGAGATCGTCGAGCGCGACTACCCCTCCGCCATGTGGAACATCTACCCGTTCCATTTCTCCGACGGCGACAACTGGAGCGTCGACGACACCCTCCTTTGCGTCGACATCCTGAAGAAGCTCTTGTTGCCGGCCTCGAACGTCTTCTGCTACGGCCAGGTCGACAGCCCCTACGGCTCTGGCCAGTTCATCAAGGATTTGAGGGAACACTTTTCGGACGATGACCAGCTGATCACCAGCGAAATCAACGACCGCGACGCCATCGTCGAGTCGATTCGTGAGTTCCTGGGAAAGGGGAAATAGCCCATGGCTCAGTTTGCCCTGAAGACCGCCCTTCCCAACTATCTCCGCGACGAGCAGCAGCGCATCGAAGAATTCGCTCGCAACGTGGGCCTCGACTTCTTCCCGACGATCTTCGAAGTCCTCTCCTACGAGCAGATGAACGAGGTTGCGGCTTACGGGGGCTTCCCAACGCGATACCCGCACTGGCGTTGGGGCATGGAGTACGAGCGGCTGAGCAAGAGCAACGAGTACGGTTTGTCGAAGATCTACGAGCTGGTGATCAACAACAACCCCGCAATCGCGTACCTGCTCGAAGGCAACAGCCTCGTCGATCAGAAGCTCGTAATGGCACACGTGTATGGGCACATCGACTTCTTCAAGAACAATTTCTGCTTTCAAATGACGAGCCAAGGGCGCGACGCCCGCCACGGCACAGACCTTCGAAAATGGATCGACGCGATGGCCAACCACGGCGCCATCGTGCGCAAGTGGGCCAACCGCATCGGCATCGAGAAGGTCGAACTGTTCATCGATGCCTGCTTGAGCCTCGAGAACCTCATCGATCCGCAGAAGCCTTTTCTCCCTCAGGATTTTTCACCAAAGACCTCCGAGGAGCAGGAAGAACCAGAGACACCGGAGGTTCCGCTCCTCCGAGTCGACCGCGAGTACATGGAGTCATTCATCAACCCGGACGAGTTTGTCGAGTCGCAGAAGAAGAAGATGGCCGAGGAGGCCGAGCAAGCCCAGCGGTTCCCGACCGAGCCCGAGCGCGACGTCCTCGGCTTCCTACTGGACAACGCGCCGCTGCAGCGTTGGGAGCGCGAGTGCCTCGCAGTCGTTCGGGCGGAGGCCTATTACTTCCTGCCGCAAATGCAGACCAAGATCATGAATGAAGGTTGGGCGAGCTACTGGCACTCCCGCCTGATGACCGAGAAGATCTGCGACGCGAGCGAGATCGTAGACTACGCGGACCGCTGCGCGAGCGTCCTCGCAACGACGCCCGGCCAACTCAATCCCTACAAGCTCGGCATCGAGCTCTTTCGCCACATCGAAGACCGCTGGAACAAAGGGCAGTTTGGCAAAGAATGGGACGACTGTGACGACTGGGAGCTGCGCCGCCACTGGGACCGCCGTACCGCGCTCGGCCGCGAGAAGATTTTCGAGGTCCGCTCGCTCTACAACGACGTCACGTTCATCGACGAGTTCCTGACTGAGGATTTCGTGCTCGACCAGAAGCTCTACGCCTTTGGCTACAACGAACGCAACGACCGCTGGGAGATCGAGAGCCGCACGTTCAGCGACGTGAAGAAGCAGTTGCTCACTAGCCTGACGAATGCAGGAAACCCGATCATCTCGGTCGTAGACGCCAACCACGGCAATCGATCCGAGCTACTGCTTCAGCACACCCACCAAGGTGCGGACCTCCGCTTGGATTGGGCGAAGGAAGTCACCAAAGCGCTTTCACGAGTCTGGACACGTCCGGTCGAGGTTCACACGATCGTCGATGAGAAGCCAACGGCCCTTCGGTACGACGGCCGGGACTACGCCCAAACAGCGCTCTAGAAGCCGGTGCAGCCGCCGAACTTAATCCGTGTCGGCCCGCCACCAACCGCGCCCACATCGAAACCGAGGCCGCTGGTGTCGCTCAAGAGCGACTCGCACTCGATGTCGAACTCGACAGCACCGCCCTCGGTGGAGACGTTCGTAAGCTGGCACGGTTGATCGACGGAGGGAGGCTCGGTACCACAGCCGCCGGTCACTCGGCCACCATAGTCGGCGCCGTCTTCGATGATCGTGATGTGGCAGGTATCTTCCACCGAGCCGTCGCCGAGGATTGCGTCGAGCGCAAAGGCGAACTCGTCGCCGACGAAAGCTTCGAGGGCGATGAACCGCCTCCCGTCCGGCCGATCGACGGCTTCACACGCAACGGCCAAATAGTCACCCGTGCATGCGGTGGCTCCCTGCGATCCGACGATCGAACGCTGCCCGACCGAGCCCAGACATGTGTCTGGCGCAAGCGCGCCGCAGCCAGCAGCGCTGCCGTCCGGACACGTCAGATTGTAGGTCGCGTCGACGGTAACGCCTCCCGTGGTCTCCGCGCAGGAGAGCGCGAACAACGCGGTCGAGAGGCACGCGATACGGCTGATGTTCATCCCCAAGCCCACGACGTCAGGTTAGCGAGGCGGACAAAGCCTCGCAACTATGGAGCGAAAAGGGCCTTCCCGAGGTCGTCCCGAAGGTCCTCGATGTCCTCCAGGCCGACCGAGATCCGAATGAGGCCGTCGTCGACGCCCCGGGCCTCCCGCACATCTTTGGGCATCGAGGCATGACTCATCAGGGCGGGTTGGCCGATGAGCGACTCCACCCCGCCGAGGCTTTCTGCGAGTGACAATAGGCGTACCCGGCGAAGGACCTCGCTGGCGCCCCGAAGCCCACCTGCCGCCACGAACGAGACCATGCCTCCAAACCCGGCCATCTGCCGAGCGGCCAATGCATGCTGCGGATGGCTCCTCAAGCCCGGGTAGTGAACTCCTTCGACGCCCTTCTGATCACCGAGCCACTCCGCGAGTGCTTGCGCGTTCTCGCAGTGGCGGGCCATTCGAAGTGGCAGCGTCTTGATACCTCGGGCCACCAGATAACAGTCGAAGGGCGACGGGATCGCACCACCCGCACGCTGAATGAAGCGCAAGTGTTCGCCGACCTGACCATCCTCACAAACCACAGCGCCAGCGACCACGTCGCTGTGGCCGTTGAGGTACTTCGACATGGAATGCACCACGACGTCAGCGCCGAGCTCGAGCGGGCGCTGGAGGAGAGGCGTCGCAAAGGTGTTGTCGACGACTGAAAGGGCTCCCCGAGCGCGCGCGATCTCGGAGAGCGCCGCGATGTCGAAGATACGAAGCAACGGGTTCGTGGGCGTCTCGATCCAAAGCATGCGGGTTGCGCTCGTCATCGCGGTCTCGACGGCCGACACATCCGACATGTCTACCCAGGCTACTTCGACGCCAAGCGGCCTAACCAGCTGCTCGATCAATCGGTAGGTGCCGCCGTAGATGTCACCGCACGCGACCAGGTGGTCGCCCGGTCTGAGTAACTGGAGCGTTGCGTGCATTGCCGCGCACCCCGAGGAGAACGCTGCAGCGTGCGACCCGCCCTCGAGCTTCGCGAGGGTTCTTTCGAGGGCGTCCCGGTTTGGGTTGCCGATGCGGCTATAGGCGTGCGTGTCGTATTGGCCTGGCGCGCTTTGCACGAACGTAGTCGAGAGCGAGACGGCCGGTGTCACCGCCGTGCCCGCGACTTCGCTCACTCGGCCCGCATGGGCCGCCACCGTGTCGATTCGATATCCCATGCCGCTCGGGGTACCGCGGTGCCCGCGCACTGCCAAGAGGGATTGCGGCAAACGCCCGAGTCAAGCTAAAACGCCGTCGATGCTCGAGCTCCTCACGAATCCGGACGCATGGGTCGCCCTCCTGACCCTGACTGCGCTCGAGATCGTTCTAGGCATCGACAACATCGTCTTCATCGCGATCCTGGCTTCACGCTTGCCGGTCGAGCAGCAAGGCCTCGCGTATCGGCTGGGTCTGATCGGCGCGATGGTCACCCGCATCGCGCTGCTGCTGACCATCAACTGGGTGATGCAACTCACCGACCCGCTCTTCGAGGTGTTGGGGCATACTTTCGCCGGCCGAGACCTCATCTTGCTCGGCGGTGGTCTGTTCCTCATCGCGAAGAGTGCCCAAGAAATCTACGACAAGGTCGAAGGTGAACACGAAGACGACATCAAGGGCTGGTTCAGCGGGCTCCCTGGCATCGTCGGCCAGATCATGGTCCTCGACATCATCTTCTCGCTCGACTCGGTGATCACCGCCGTCGGCATGGCGGAGCACATCGAGGTCATGGTCACTGCGGTGGTCATCGCGATCGGGGTGATGCTCGTGTTTGCGAAGCAAATTGGCGACTTCATCAACAAGTACCCCTCGATGAAGATCCTTGCGCTCTCGTTCCTCTTGCTCATCGGCGTGCTGTTGACTGCCGAAGGGCTCGGCCAGCACATCAACAAGGGCTACATCTACTTCGCGATGGCGTTCGCGCTCTTGGTCGAGCTGCTCAACATTCGCTTCCGAACCAAGCAAGAGCCGGCCTGAACGAGATTTTTGCTGCGGCGCCTGCCTGCATGCGCAACAATCCGCGGCAATGCGGTTGGCGCCCCTCATAGGACCGGACCTCCAGGACGCCATCGCGATCGGGCCGGATGCCGTTCGTGAGGCGGTATCGGAGTTCCATCCCGAGGACATTGCCGAGCTTCTCGAAGACCTCTCGTCCAAGGAAGCGGTGTTGCTGGTCCGCGCGCTGCCGACCGAGACCGCGGCCGACGTCGTCGAGCGCCTGAGCCCGCGGCGGCAGGTCCTGGTGTTCAACGCGATCGACATGGGTCGCGCGGTCGAGCTCCTGAACGAAATGGACCCGGACGACCGTGTCGACCTCCTGCAGGAGCTCGAAGAGGACGACGCGAAGTCTCTCCTGGCCGCGCTCGAGCGGCGCGAGCCAGAGGCCGCAGAGGAAGTTCGGGAGCTGGTTCACTACGAGCCGGAGACCGCTGGCGGCCTGATGACCACCGAGTTCGCTTCGCTTCCACCCGACACGAAGGTCTGGGAAGCGATGGACGCGGCGCGCCGCCTCGGCCGCGAGGAGTTGGCGGAGATGCTCTACTACATCTACGTCTGCCAACCGAACGGTGAGCTGTTGGGGGTCGTCTCGCTCCGCGACTTGATCCTGAGCGACCCCGGCCAGGCGTTGTCGGAGATCATGACCGGGAACATCTTCACGGTGCGAACTTCGGACGACCAGGAAAAGGTCGCGCACGAGATCGCCCGCTACGATCTGGCCGCCCTGCCGGTCGTCGACGACTACGCACGAATGCTGGGCGTGGTGACGGTAGACGACGTCGTCGATGTCGTCATCGAAGAGGCCACCGAAGACGCACAAATGATGGGTGGCGTCGTCCCTCTCGAGGACTCCTATTTCCAGACCGGTTGGGCGGAGTTCGTGTGGAAGCGGGGCTCGTGGCTCGTGCTCTTGTTCGTGGCGCAGCTCCTCACGGCGACCGTCATCCACAAGAACCAAGACATCTTGCAAGCCACGGTCGAGCTCGTCCTCTTCATTCCGCTGATCATCGCATCAGGGGGCAACGCGGGATCCCAGTCGTCGACCCTGGTCATCCGCGCGATGGCGCTCGGCGAGCTCAAGCTCAGCGATTGGAAGAGAGTGGCCAGCCGAGAGCTGCTGATCGGCCTTTCACTCGGCGTGGCGCTAGGGCTCATTGGCTTTGCCCGAGCCTGGTTCGCCGGAGAAACCGTGCCGCCACTGGCCATTGCCACAGCCGTGGGCACCAGCATCCTCGCAATCGTCACGTTGAGCACGATGGTCGGGTCGCTGTTGCCGCTACTGATTCGGCGCGCAGGACTGGATCCCGCGGTCTCATCCACTCCGTTCATCGCTTCGATCGTCGACGTCCTCGGGCTCATCGTCTATTTCGCAGTTGCCCAGGTAATTCTCTACGCGTTCTTCGCGGTGTAGCGTCTCGATCTTGCCGGCATCCGTGTTAGGCTCGCCGTTCGCAACGGGGAGCTAGTAGATGCCGAATCTGACGATCAACTACACACAAGACATCGACACCGTATATCGCTTCGTGACCGACCCTGAGGTCATCAAGAAGCGCAGCGAAGCGATGGGCGAGATGAACATCAAGATCCAAATCGACGAGGCAGGTGGTACGAAGACCATCACCTCGACGCGGGAGATCGAGAGCGACCTGCCCGGCTTCGCCAAGAGGCTCTTCAGCTCGACCAACACGATCGTCGAGCGCCGCGAGTGGCGAGATGCAGGCGACAAGAAGACCTGCAAAGCCCACATAGACATCCTCGGGACCCCCGGCACGATCGACTCCAACATCACGATCTCCCCGAATGGAAGTGGGTGCACCTACGACATCGAGTTCGAAGTGACCGCAAAGGTTCCGCTGATCCGCAAGAAGCTCGAGGAGTTCGTCGCCAAGACGACCGCCGAGGGCATGCGTGACGAGCACGAATACAACCAGCGTGAGCTGAACACGGCCGGCTGAGCGCTAGTCTGCGAAGAGCTGGGACTTCAGATAGTCCTCGCCGTCCCAAAACTCGCACTTCGCGGCCGGCGTCGTTCCGACCCTGGTCGTCGAGTCGATCGCGAGGTACTCGTCGATGTTCGGATCGTAGGTCGGCCAATCGGAGGCGATGGGTGGGCCCGTCGCTGCAAAGCGCGTGAAGTAGCCCATCGTGTCGAGCCAGAGCGCCTCGTCAGCGGTGTCGGGACGCCACTCGAGCAGGGAGGTCGAGAAATCCTCGAAATCGATCTGGAGCAACGGGTCGTAACCAAACACGTACGGAATCTCGGCACTATGAAACGCGGCGAGATCGTACTCGGGCGGGTCCGCGCCGAGGAAAGGCAACGCCACCTCCAACTGGGATCGGCCGTCCGGGAATTCGAACTGGTAGAGGTACGCAGGAACATACTCCGCGAGCTTCGCGGCTTCCGTTCGGCCGGGGCAGCGGAACACCGTGTCGGTCACCACCGCCGCCAAGGCGAGCATCGGCACCTCGTAGTCCGCGAGCGGGTACTCTGCCGCTGCTTTGGTCGCGAGCTCGGCGTCGCCTCCAAGGTAGTAGGCGAGGAGCGTCTCGTAATTCCCTTCGGTCACGACGAGCGGCGGCGTGGAAAGCTCGGCGAGCCAGGTGAACAGGCGAGCTTCTTCGCGCGTAAACCCGACGATCGTCGGGACTCGGTTGAAGTTGCCGGAGGCAAACGATTCGCTCGGCTGCTCGTTGAAGAAGGCGCCATCGAGGATCGGCCCCCAACTCCCTTCGGGATCCTCGGTTGGGTTGAAGCCGAAGTTCTCTCCAGGAGGCAACGCTGCGAGCACGTCGTCGAAGGGCTTGCCGCGCATGCAAGCGAGCACGTCGTCGGCCGAATCGCATCGTAGCTCGCGAGCGAACGCATCCCCCTGACTTTCAGCGTCAGAGAGCGGAGCCCATGGGCGCTCGCAAGACCCGCTCATCATGATTGCTTTGGCAAAAAGGCCGGCACTGCGCGGAGAAGCCAAGTGGCTGCACACGCTGAAGCCGCCCGCCGACTCGCCGAAAATCGTGACGTTGTCTGGGTCGCCACCAAAGCTTGCGATGTTGTCTTGGACCCATGCCAACGCGGCGGCTTGGTCCATCAAGCCGTAGTTGCCGGACGCTTCGTCGGGGCTCTCTTTCGTTAGCGCCGAATGCGCCAGGAACCCGAGCTGCCCTAGCCGGTAGTTCATGCTGACGACGACGGTTCCGGCCTCCCGAGCGATGCGGTCGCCGGAGGTTCCCCCGTCGGTTTGAAGGCCCTCGCCAATCGTGAAGCCACCTCCGTGGATCCAGACCATGACAGGCAGGTTCGACCCCAGCGCTGGCGTGTCGACGTTGAGGTAGAGGCAATCCTCGCTCGGGTTGAAGCCGGGCACCGGAAGTCCCGCGAACGTGGTCTGCGGACAAATGGCAGGCTTATCGGTCGCCAGGAGCGGCTCGGTCCAGGGCTCGGGCGCGACCGGTGGCTGCCACCGGAGGTCTCCGACCGGAGGAGCCGCGTAGGGAATGCCCCGATAGGAGAAGACACCGTCGTCCTCGACGCCTTCCACGGGCCCCAATTGGGTTTGAACGGCGAGGGTCCGGGGTTGGTCGTTCTCGCTCTCGGCACTGCAGCCGGTGAGGACGGTGGTGAGAACAAGACAGCGCAGCAGGTGACGATGGTTCATCGATAAGCTCTCCAAGTAAGACCAGCGAGGGTAGAACACCGGCTCGTAAGGCGCTAGCGGACCTCGAGCTACCCGGCGAACACCGCGCGATCCTTGGCCCAGTCGCGAAGCGCGTCGATGCGTTCGGCCATCGTGACGGACAGTGGCTTGGTGAGCTCTATCTCTTCGAGGAGGGATGCGGTCGTGAGCTCCTCCTCGCGCGAGAACGCCGTGTACAGTGCGGACACGACTGCTTGCTCGATCTCGGCACCGCTGAAGCCCTTCGTTTGCTCGACGAGCCGAGGAAGGTCGAACTTGGCGGGATCCCGATTGCGCCTGTCCAGGTGGATCTCGAAAATCCGCTTGCGTGCGTCCTCCTTGGGCAGATCGACGAAGAAGATCTCGTCGAAGCGGCCCTTCCGCATCAGCTCCGGGGGAAGCTTCGAGATGTCGTTGGCGGTCGCGATGACGAACACGCTTTCCTTCTTGTCCTGAAGCCACGCGAGGAACGTGCCGAAGATGCGCTGAGCGGGTCCACCCTCGGCATCATCCTGCGAGAGCGACTTCTCGATCTCGTCGATCCAGAGGACCACCGGTGCCATCTGCTCGGCGAGCTTGATCGCGCGCCTGAGGTTCTTTTCGGTCTCGCCGACGTAGCGGTTGTATAGATTGGAAGGGTCGAGGCGTATCAGCGGAAGGTTCCACTCGGCGGCGACGGCCTTGGCGCACAAGCTCTTCCCGCAGCCCTGAACCCCGATCAACAACAACCCCTTGGGCGGCGACAAGCCATACTCCTTGGCTCGGCGCGGGTCCTCGAACGCGGCTTGACGCTTGCGCAGCCAGTCCTTGAGGTGCCGCAGGCCCGCAATGTCGCCCATCGCGTGATCGTGGGGGAAGTACTCGAGGACACCGGAGCGCTCGATGATCTGGCGCTTTGCCCGAAGGACGCCGGCGAGGTCTTCTCGCCCGAGGACGCCATCTTCGACGACCGCCTGCGTGATGATCTTCTGCACCTCGAAGAAGGTGAGCCCGTGGAGCGCGGCCAAGAGCTTCGAGACGTCTACACTCGAGAGCTTCACCTGCACATGAAGGCGATTGGCCAGATCCCTCAACACAGCCTGCACGAACGCGTGGTAGGCCTCGGGTGAAGGCGCCCGCAGATGCATCGGCGTGAACAGGTGCTCGACCGCGGGCGGCAGATCGAGACCATTCCCCGACACCACCAGCGCTCCGCGATGCCCGAAGTACTTGTTGTGAATGCTCTTGAGCTGCGCGATGACGACCGGCTCGTGGAGGTACGGACCGAGACCACGGAGGTGAAAGATCGCCTCGAGGTTCGACCGCTCGATGAAGGCAAGCGCCTTCTGGGGAGGTCCGCTTTCAGGCGTCTGCCCCGGATCGGGCAGCTCGCGGCGCAACCCGTCGACTTGATTCCATGAAAATAGGGGAAGCCCCGTGTGCTCGGCGGCGTGCTCCAGAAGCACGTGAAGTCGCTCCTCTTCCACCGTATCCACCAACAAGAGCGGATGATGGGCCCGAATCAAGATCTCGAGCTCATGCAGCTGATCGGCTGACGGCGGCACCCCCCTAAGCACCATCTCAGGATCGGGGGTCACCGAAGGGGTGTCAACCTTCAGCAAGGTCGCGATAGGACGAAGTCGCTGCACCGAGCGCCAGTTGACAGTCGGTAGGGCGAATTTACACTCCGCCCTATGGCAACTCTGGGAGACAAGGTCGTCGACAAGCGCATCGTGGAACGCAACATCACGAAGGGCTTGGTCACAAAACAGCAATACGAACAGCACCTCGCGGACCTTCCCGACCAAGAGGGCGCCTACGACCGCGTCGAGGTCGAGCAGGGTGACTCGGACGAGGACGCACTCCTGGAGTAAGGTCCATGAGCAAGGAAGATAGCGCGGCACCAAGCATCGATTTCAACACGTTCGTGTTGTCCTTGAGCACATCGGCGTTGATGCACCTCGGCGAGATCGCTGGCTCCGAGGACACGACGGTCAACCTCGCTCACGCCAAACAGTCGATTGACTGCATCGCGCTTCTCGAAGAGAAGACCAAGGGCAACCTCACTGGAGAAGAAGAACGCCTCATCAGCGAGGTGCTCTACGACCTGCGCCTTCGCTTCGTCGCGGCGACCAAAGAAGCGGGCGACAAGGGTTGAAGGAAGTCACCCTCGGGCTGGACGCATACGACGCCGACGCGCGACGCCATGTCGCTGGAGCACAACAGCTCGCCGACGATCGCAAGCACAGGCAGGTGGATCCGATTCACCTCTGGTACGAGCTCGTCGATCGCTCATCAGCAACCCAAGCGGCCATTCGGAGCTCTGGAGTAGATCCGACCGACGTGTTGGTGGAGTCCGAATGGGCATTGCGCCGATTGAAGGGAGATGCCTCCAATGCCGACGCCTACCTCTCTTCGCGCTTCCTCGAGCTGCTCTCGCGCGCGGAGCTCGAAGCAACGCGTCACGACGGTAGCCCCGTCAGCACGCAGGACCTCTTGTTGGCATGCGGTCAAGAGCCGGAAGGGCTCGTCCGAACGGTGCTTCGCACCGCCGGCCTGAGTAGCGCTATCCTTCGAGAGGCCTTGGCCCGGGCGGAGCCGGTGATCGAGAAGGGCAGAGCAATGCGGAGCACATCGTCGAGCGGAGTGCTCGAGCAGTACGGGCGCGACCTCACGCGCATGGCCGGAGAGGGAGCGTTCGATCCGTTCGTGGGACGCGAAGATGAGCTCCGCCGCATGCTGCAAGTGCTCGCCCGCCGCGAAGAGAACAATCCGTTGCTGGTCGGTGACAACGGAACGGGGCGGACTGCGCTCGTCGAGGCGCTCGCCTCCCGCATCGCAGCCGGTGAAGTGCCGGACATGCTCGCGGACCGCCGCATCATCGCTTTGGATTCCGGGGCGCTCGTGGCAGGCGCACGCCTGCGGGGCGAGCTCGAAGAACGGATGCGGTCCGTTCTCGGCGCGGTGCGCGATTCGGGAGGGCGTGTGATCTTGTTCCTCCCCAACCTGGCGACGTTCCTGCAGACAAAAGGCGGAGCCGGCGACATGCTCGCCAACGCGTTGAGCCGTGGCGAGGTGCGTGCGCTCGGGCGATGCACGCCGGACGAGCTCCGCGAGATCGATGACGGAGCCAGCTCGCTGTCGCGGCGGTTCGTGCCGATTCAGATAGAGCCTCCTTCGCCCGAGGAGTCGGTGGCGATCCTGCAAGGCGTGAAACCCCGATTCGAGGAAGCGCACGGTGTTCGGATTTCGGACACTGCGGTCGAAGCAGCCGTACGCTTCGCGCGCCGCTACCTAGCCGGCCGCGAGCTGCCAAAGAGCGCCATCGATTTGATCGACGAGAGCGCTGCGCGCGTACAACTCGGACTCGGCGGAGACGAGAGCGGCGAACTGGTCGGCCCCGAGGACGTCGCAGAGGTCGTCTCACTCTGGACGGGAATCCCCGCGGCCAAGATGATGGAAGAGGAAGCGGAGAAGCTCCTCGGCATGGAGAGCCGGCTGCGTGAACGAGTGGTCGGCCAGGATCACGCGGTCAACGCGCTGAGCAAGGCGGTGCGCCGCGGGCGGGTTGGGCTCCGAGACCCAAAGCGGCCGATCGGTTCGTTTCTGTTTCTCGGTCCCACGGGCGTCGGCAAGACCGAGCTCGCCAAAGCGCTAGCCGAGTTCTTGTTTGACGACGAGGCCGCGCTGACCCGGCTCGACATGAGTGAGTTCATGGAGAAGCACATGGTCGCGCGACTACTTGGCGCGCCTCCTGGCTACGTCGACAGCGAGGCCGGCGGTTTTCTCACAGAAGCAGTTCGGCGGCGCCCGTACTCCGTCATCCTGTTCGACGAAATCGAAAAGGCGCATCCCGATGTTTTCAACATCCTGCTGCAGGTGCTCGAGGACGGGCGGCTATCCGATTCTCGTGGACGCGTGGCTCACTTCCGGGATGCGGTCATCATCATGACCTCGAACGTCGGGAGCGAGCTCATCCTCGACCACGACGGCTCCGATGACGAGCTTCGCGAACAGATCGAGAAACGATTGCACGACTACTTCCGGCCCGAGTTCCTCAACCGCGTCGACGAGGTCTTGATCTTCGACCGGCTCGACAAAACAGAGCTCGCTGCGATCCTGGAAATCCAGCTCGGACGACTCCAAACCCTGCTTGAGCCGCAGGGGATCGGGCTTGCGCTCTCGACCGCTGCCAAAGCACGACTGATCGACCTGGGTTACGAGCCCGCGTTCGGTGCTCGCCCCTTGAAACGCGTTCTGGTGCGCGAGCTTCAAGACCCGCTGGCCGACGCGCTGCTTCGCGGCGAATTCACCTCGGGCGACACGATCGCAGTCGATTCCAACGGCGATTCGTTCACGTTCACGAAGGTCTAGGTCGGGCGCTACGCTCGTTGGCGAAGCTCGGGTATATTCGCTCGATGGCTCGCAAACGCACCACCCACTACCGGACCTGCAACCTCTGCGAATCGATGTGCGGCGTCGAAGTCGAGATCGAAGGCAAAGAGATACTCTCCGTGCGGGGCGACAAGAACGACGTCTTCAGTCGCGGTCATGTCTGCCCGAAAGCGACGGCCCTCAAGGATTTGTACGACGATCCCGATCGCTTGAAGCAACCGGTGCGCCGTGTCGGCGATCGTTGGCAGCCTATCTCGTGGGACGAAGCGTTTACCGAGGTGATCGATCGCATCCAGCAGATCCAGCAGGAGCATGGCCGCGACTCGGTGGGGGTCTACCTCGGCAACCCGAACGCCCACAACTTCGGCACGATGGTGTTCGGCCCGCCATTTCTCCGCGTGCTCGGCTCGAAAAACCGGTTCTCGGCGACCTCGTGCGACCAGCTACCGCTGATGATGGCGTCCTACCTCATGTTCGGACATCAGCTCTTGTTTCCCGTGCCCGACGTGGACCGCACGGACTTCATGATGATTCTCGGCGGGAACCCTCTCGCCTCGAACGGCAGCATCATGGCGGGACCGGGTATCAAGAAGCGGCTCGAAGGCATTCGCAAGAGAGGCGGCAAAGTCGTCGTGGTCGACCCGCGGCGCTCGGAAACCGCCAAGATCGCGGATGAGCACTTGTTCATTCAGCCGGGCACGGACGCACTTTTGTTGTTGGGCCTGCTGCACGAGATCTGCGCGGCGGGCGTCGACCTCGGGCGTCTGTCTGGCAGCGTCAAGAACCTCGGTCGGGTCATCGACATTGCGAAGGGCTACCCGCCGACACAAACGGAGGCAGTCACCGGCGTCCCGGCCGCGACGGTCAAGCGACTCGCCCGAGAGCTCCGTGAAGCGCCCAAGGGCGTGCTCTACGGGCGAATGGGAACCTCCACGCAAGAGTTCGGATCGCTTTGCATGTGGCTGATCAACGTCATCAACGCCGTGACCGGCAATCTCGATGAGCCCGGCGGCTCCATGTTCTCGACACCCGCTATCGACGTCTTGAACGCCGCAGGCGGATTCGGTGCGGGTCGGGGATCGTTTGGCCGTTGGCGCAGCCGCGTTCGCCATCTTCCAGAGTTCGGAGGCGAGCTTCCGAGCGCCGTGATCGCCGAAGAGATCCTCACCGAAGGTGAAGGGCAAATTCGCGCGATGATCACGCTCGCCGGCAATCCGGTGCTGTCGACGCCGAACGGCGGGAAGCTCGACCGCGCCTACGCTTCGCTCGAGTTCGCGGTCTCGATCGACTTCTTCATCAACGAGACGAGCCGGCACGCGGACATCATTCTCCCACCCGTCTCTCCGATCGAGCGGAGCCACTACGACCTCGCCCTCTACCTCACCGCGGTCCGTAATGTCGCGAAATATTCCCCTCGACCGTTTGAAGCTGAAGAGGGCCAGCTCGACGACTGGGAGATCCTCTCCGAGCTGAGCTGCCGACTTGCTGCGCGCCGCCACGGAAAGCTGAGCAGGCAGTACCTGACGGCAATGGCGGCAAAGAAGGCCGGCCCGGAACGGGTCTTGGACATCGGCCTTCGACTGGGACCGTATGGAAAGCGATTCAACCCGCTCAGCGCGGGCATCTCCTTGGGGAAGCTCCGCAAGAACCCGCAAGGTCTCGATTTCGGCCCTCTCCAGTCAACGCTCCCGCAAAGGGTTCCGGAGAAACACGGTCCGATCGATTTGGCGCCGGACCTCTTCGTGGGCGACCTCGATCGCCTACAAGCAAGGCATTCGGGCAAATCGCAGAGCGCGCAGTTGCTTCTCATCGGGCGACGGCACCTCCGAAGCAACAACTCGTGGATGCACAATGCTGCGCGGCTGATGAAGGGCAAGGAACGCTGCACGCTGATGATTCACCCCGAAGATGCTGCGCGCCTGGGCGTGAAGGACGGCGACAAGGTGAGCGTCAGCTCGCGCGTCGGACAAGTGAGCGCGCCCGCCGAGCTCACCAACGACATGATGCCGGGAGTCGTGAGCTTACCCCACGGCTTTGGTCACGGTCGCGAGGGCGTGCAGCTCCGTGTTGCCGCGAGTCGCCCGGGTGTCAGCGTGAATGACCTCACCGACGAACGAGCGATCGATATGAGCGGAAACGCGGCGTTCAGCGGAGTGCCGGTCACCGTCCAAGCTGCAGCGCAAATCGCGGCGGCGGAATAACTAGCGGCGGCGCTTCATGGGCAAGCGAGGCTGCCTCACGCGAACCGGAATCAGCGCTGGCGGCGGGTTGAGTAGGCTCTCGACGGCTTCGACCAAGCTGTCCAAGACCTCTTTGACCCGATCGGAGAAGTTTTTCGTCTTTTCAGCCACCTTGGTTTCATAATGGGCGCACCCGTGACGCTGTCAACACCTACAACGATATTGCTGTGCAATTCCGGCGTTCAGGATCGCGCATGCACATCCACTTGATAGGGATCGCTGGCACCGGAATGAGCGCGCTTGCGGCGCTATTGGCCGAGCGGGGACACCAGGTGAGCGGCAGCGACACCGCGTTCGACCCACCGATTGGGCCATACCTACGGGACCTGGGCATCGCTTGCCTCGACGGCTGGAACCCCGAGAACCTGCACACGAACCCCGACCTGGTCGTCGTCGGAAACGTGTGCCGTCGCGACAACCCGGAGGTGACGGAAGCGATGGTGCGTAGCTTACCGACCGTCTCAATGCCGGGCGCGCTGGGCGCGGAGGTGCTCGCGAACCGAAAGTCGTTCGTGGTGGCAGGGACACACGGCAAGACCACGACCTCGACGCTCACCGCCTACCTACTGCGCTCGGTCGGCGTCGATGCCGGTTTCTTCATCGGCGGCATCCCTGCGAACTTCGATCGAAGCTCGCGGCTCGGGAGTGAAGGCGCGCCTTTCGTCATCGAGGGAGACGAATACGACAGCGCATTCTTCGAAAAGACGCCGAAGTTCTGGCACTACCAAGCGGCCAGCGCGATTATCACGTCGATCGAATACGATCACGTGGACATATATCCGAACCAAGACGCGTATCTCGACGCGTTCCAGAAGTTCGTCGCGCAGATTCCAGCGGAAGGCTGGCTGTTCGCATGGGCGGGAGATCCCAATGTGCGCGACGTCGCCAAGGCCGCGAAGTGCCAGGTGAGGTTTTATGCGCTCGACGGCGACGATTGCGGCGACATCCAACCAATGTGGCTTGGCATGCCGGCTCCGGGCGGGTCGATGGACTTGTTTGGGGGTGGTTCTCTGTGCGGCCGCGCGACGCTGCCCCTGATGGGGAAGCACAACGCGCGCAATACCGTGGCCGCACTCGCCATGGCAAGCGAAGCCGCTGGCGCCCCGCTGGATCGGTTGATCGCCGCCCTCCCCGGGTTTCGCGGCAGCAAGCGACGACAAGAGCTCGTTGGGATCACCAATGACGTTCACGTCTACGACGACTTCGCCCACCACCCGACGGCGGTGAAAGAAACGCTCGCCGGTTTTCGAGAGCGCATGAGGGGTCGCCTGATCGCCGTGTTCGAGCCGCGAAGTGCAACCGCCTCACGACGCTTGCATCAGGAAATGTACCCCGATGCCTTCGCACCGGCGGACGTGTCGATAATCGCTCCGGTCGGTCGGAACGAAATTGCAGCGGGCGAAAAGCTCGATACGGAGGCGATCGCACGCGCGATTCGCGCGCGAGGCCGTGAGGCCCACGCCTGCACGAGCGTGGACGAAGTCGTCGAGCGCGCAGCCGCCAACGCAAACCCCGGAGACACCATCGTCGTGATGTCGAACGGAAGATTCGACGATGCGCCCGATCGCATTCTGCTCGCGCTGATGCCCGAACGTTGAACGATCTCGAGCGGTACCTGGCTGCCTAACTCAGCTTCTGGGGTACGGCGCGGTGCTCTTCCCGGCGGCTTTCCAGCCCTTGATGCCTTCGCGCATCACGTGCACGCGCTCGTACCCATGTGTCGAGGCGCGTTCGGCGGCGGTGTCGGACGCCGTACAGTTGGTGTTTGAGCAGTAGAAGATCAGGTCTTTGCTCTTGTCATCGGGAAGCTGCGTGACGTCGTACTTGTAAGAGGACGTGAGGATGACGGCGCCAGGAACGGTGCCGTTCTTCTCTCGGGTGCTTTCCGAGTTCGCATCGAGGGCTACCGCACCTGACTGAATCGCCTTTTCGGCATCTTCGACCGAGATTTCGGGAATCTCCACCGCGGCGGGGGCTTCCTTGGTTTCGGTCGCGGCCGCGGGGCTCGCGTCCTTGCAGCCGAGGACGAGGATGGACAGGGCCAGGGAGAGGAAGATGAATCGCATCGGGAAATCCTAAAGCTCCAGGCGACGTGGGCAAGGGCGCGGCGGCTAGTTGCAACGAATGGGCGCGGCTTTGAGCTCGGGCGGCATCTTTTCCCAACGATAGCCAGCCGACGCCCGCTGGTAGGCCATGTCGTAGAGCTCCCGCATGTACTCCACGTCAAACTCATCATCCGGCGTCTCGGTGAAGTCCGAGGGGATATAGGCGAGATTGAATTCGAGCCCGTCGCGGCAGGTTTCTATGTAGATTCGATAAAGGTCGCCTATGCCCTGCGTGCGCACGAGAGACTCCAAGGAACGCCCGGCGATCGGGAAGAGCTTGTTCTCGACCTTCTCGTACATGGGATCGAGCCGTGAGTTCCGGATGATGTAGACCTTCGAGCGCCCGGGAATCTTGAGACGTCGGTGGACCTCCTCGAGGTCGAGCCCGAGTGGGTAGAGGAAAACCTGCGAGGCCGCGCCACCATCCACATGGAGCTCGTCGTAGGTCTCCCCCTCGTACTCGACCGGGATGATCACGGGCGGAAAGGCGGCAGGAATCGATGCGGACGCGAGCAGTATCTGCCGGATGAGCTTCAGTGCCTCGGGGTGTCCGCTGTTGGCGATTGCGCCGATTCGCCAAATGACCGGTCTCATGGAATCGAGGTTGGCTGTCCCGATGTTGAGGGTCCGCCCCTCGCGATACGCGGCTGCGATCTTCTCCATGACCTCTGCGTCGACGTACTTCGCGATCAACGCCTGCAGCGGCCCGGTCGTGGCCATCGCGTCTGTCCGAATCGCTC
>JBATLA010000194.1:0-2957 GCA_049669945.1 Polyangiales bacterium
GCGTCTGACGACGGGCGCGATGTCATCCGGGCCGAGCGCGATCAACTGATCTACGAGGCTGCGAGCACGATCGGCGGGCGTTGCCGCGGGTGTTGGTCGCGCCTGCGAAGCTGATTGATGGGCGGACTCCGGAGCGCGATGCGGAGCATCGCTCTCGGAGGAGGGGACTTTGGCACGAACGTGCGAACCAGCGTCCTCGTCGCTCCACGAGCGTTCCGCGGGGACGATGCCTGCGGGGAGTGGGCGCTTCGGCTTCTGCCCGACCATGAGTCCGTTATACCAGCAAGCCCTCGTTCTTGGGGCGTTCGGGTAGTCTTCACCTGTTTTTGCAGGCAAACTGCGCCTCGATGTACAGAATGATCGTACGCGAGCTCGGGGGACCGGCTGCCCTCGAGCGAGAGGACTCGGCCGACATCCCAGTGCGTCCGGGCGAGGTCGCCGTCGATGTTCAGGCGATTGGCTGCAACTTCTTCGACACCTTGATCACTCGAGGCAAATACCAGGTGAAGCCCGATCTCCCATTCGCACCCGGGGCCGAGGTCGCGGGCACGGTGTGCGAAGTCGGCGACGAGGTCCAAGGACTCTCTGTTGGCGATCGCGTTACCGCGCTTCTCGCGTACGGTGGTTTTGCATCGAGGGTGACCGTGCTGCCCGAGCGAGTCTTTCCCATGCCTGACAAGATGAGCTTCGAAGACGCTGCGGCACTCGGCCTCGTGTACCAAACCTCGTACGTCGCACTCGTGCCTCGCGCGCGCTTGAGAGCCGGCGAGACACTGCTCGTTCACGCGGCGGCGGGTGGAGTCGGCCTCGCTGCGGTCCAGATCGGGGTTGCCCTCGGTGCTCGGGTGATCGGCACTGCTGGGAGCGCCGACAAACTCGACCTCGTCAAGCGAAGCGGAGCGGACGCAGTGATCAACTACCGCGAAGAAGATTTCGTCGAGAAGGTCCACGAGCTCACGGGCGGTCGCGGCGCCGATGTGATCTACGATCCCGTCGGTGGCGACACATTCGACCGCTCCATGAAGTGCATTGCATTCGGCGGTCGCCTCCTCGTCATCGGGTTCGCGAGCGGACGAATCCCTTCCGCCGAGATGAACCGGGTGCTGCTCAAGAACATCTCGCTGGTCGGTGTTCACTGGGGTCTCTACTTCGACAAAGACCCAGCGGCGATCCAGACCGCACAGCGGGCGATCTTCGCTCTCCATGCGCGAGGTAAGATCAGCCCTGTAATTTCAGCTACTTACCCACTGTCCGAAGCGACAGCCGCGCTCGACGCGCTCGCATCGCGACGAACCACCGGCAAGGTGGTTCTGATCCCCTAGACGTCGCCAGCGTCGAGAGCGGCACCGCATCGCTCTACGACCGCGTCGATGATCCCGTCGTGACTGCCAAGCGGGGGGGCCAGCACGAACTGCACACCTTGGCATGATGCGGCGGCTTCCGCGACCAAGCGGGGAAGGTCCTCTTGCACGTGACGACCCGGCGCAAGCATGAATGGGTGCGCCACGATGATCGAAGCTCCCTGTTGCACGCATCGCGCGAAGCCTTGCGCGATTGTCGGCTCGGCGATCTCCATGTGTGCGGGCTCTACGATTGCGCCCTCGCCAATGCGCGCCTTTACGCGGTCCACGACCTCGTTCAACAGTGCGTTGGCTTCAGCGCGGCGGCTGCCATGATCGATGAGGAGAATCGCGCGCATTGGGCTGATCTGGGACTCGATCCGACTCGTGTCAACCTATGCGTACGCGGACAGCGCTCGTTCGACCGAACCGACGTACGAGTGGCCGAACAGATTGACGTGCACGAGAAGCGGGTAGAGCTGGTAGAGGAGCACCCTCCGGTCCGCTCCGGGCGAGAGCGGCATCGCTTCGGCATAGGCCGAGAACACGCGTTCGCCGAAGCCGCCGAACAATCGCATCATCGCGAGATCGATCTCACGATGACCTCCGTAAACGGCGGGATCGATCACACACGGTGCACCCCGCTCATCGACGTGGAGGTTCCCGCCCCAAAGGTCTCCGTGAAGCCGTGCCGGAGGTTCCGCAGGTCCCGTGAGGTCTGGGAGCGCGTTCCCTAGCGTATCGAAGCGCGAGCGTAACCGTCCGTCGATCAGACCGTGGTCGAACGCGAGCCGGAGCTGAGGCTCCAATCGGGATGTCCAGTAGAAGGTTGCCCAGTCTGTGGCTGGCGCATTCGATTGCGCCAGACGTCCAATGAAGTTGTCGTGGTCGAGCCCGAACGAGTGTGCGCCAAACGCATGGAGCGCCGCGAGCGAGCGCCCGAGCTCCTCGTCGAACGACCCGCGGCGTCTCGATGGCGACAAGAGCTCGAGGGCGAGGTACGCAGGTTTCGTGTCGGACACGGCGAGCACTCGGGGCACCCGAATTGCATCGGCCTCCTCCAACCACCGAAGCCCTCGGGCCTCCGCTTCGAACATCCCCGCCGGTGGGTTCGGGTGCGTCTTGACGAACAGGCGCGCGCCGTTGGCGAGCGTCACCTCCGCCGCGTCGTTGATGCTCCCGCCTCCGAGTCTCGTCGAGCTCGCGACGGCATGCCCGAGGACTTGTCCGAGAGCATCGCGTAGCGCCGGCTTCATAGCCCGTGATGATTTCGGATGTGTTGGAGCAGCCCTCGGCAGCCTGCCTCGCAGATCTCGATCACGGGCTCGAATCCATCACCGGCGCCGTAGTACGGGTCCGGGACCTCGGCGTCTCTTGGTGACTCGGGATCATAGTTTCGCAAGAGCTCGACCTTTCGCTGGGCGTCGTCGCTCGGCGCGAGGTGGTGAAGGTCGCTCCGGTTCGCGCGGTCCATCGCGATGACGTAGTCAAAACGCTCGAAGTCCTCGACCACCACCTGGCGCGCCCGACCGCGAACATCGAGTCCCCGTCGCTTGCCAGCCGCGCGTGCGCGCCGGTCAGCTGGCTCCCCGACGTGCCAATCGCCCGTGCCAGCGC
>JBATLA010000195.1:0-4333 GCA_049669945.1 Polyangiales bacterium
CAAGGGCATCGCGCTCTTTCCCCGGATGATCGACGGACGCTATGCTGCGCTCTCCAGGCTGGACAACGAGAACAACTTCCTCATGTGGTCGGACAACGTCCGCTTCTGGCACCAGAGCGAGGCGATCCAGAGGCCCGAGAGTCCTTGGGAAATCACTCAGCTCGGAAATTGTGGATCTCCTCTCGAAACCGATGCGGGCTGGCTCGTGATCACGCACGGAGTCGGGGCAATGCGACAATATTCTCTCGGAGCCATCCTGCTCGATAAAGAGGACCCTGCACGCGTCATCGGTCACCTCGCCGAGCCTCTGCTAGAGCCCGCGGCCGACGAGCGCGATGGCTACGTGCCCAACGTCGTCTATTCGTGCGGCAGCATGATTTCGGGCGAGCTCCTCGTCCTGCCCTATGGTTTCTCCGACGTCGGGACCCGTATCGCGACCGTACGCCTCGACGATCTTCTGGCGGAGCTCACCCGGGCTCGTTGACGTTCGGGCGCGGTCCATCCAATGCGCCCATCGCCTCGCAGTAGCGCCGGTACAGGCGCGGCAGCTCGAACGCAGGCGCTCGGTAGAACGCGGCGGAGTCGACGTCGATCCACGCTGAGTCCGTGACCGGAGTCGCAGCAGGGGGCGCGGCGCATCGCTTCGCGAATGCCTCGACTACAGCGACCGCTGGCTTCGGGGAGGCGTCGGAGCGCCATAGTCCGAAGGAGCGTTCATGGGCCGCGACATCGAGCGGAGGAATCCCCCAGATGGCCTCCGCGTAGTCGGAGTAACACCAGAGCATCGCGCCCATGCTCCCGCACTCGAGCAGCGCGGGGAGGGCGCGCTCGATGTATGAAGCGGCCGCCCGTTCTTCGACCAATGCGGGTCCGGACGGGTCGAGGGCTCGTTCAGTGGTGGACTCACCACGGGTTGTGGTCGGAACGCCAAACTCGGCAAAGAGGACGTCGGCCCCGCCGCTCAGCCACTGCGTCAACCGCGCGAGGAATGGCAAGATTCGCTCGTCTGTCGGGCCATCCGCCCAACTGGCGTAACCCGGATACCCGTGCATCTGCAGAAAGTCGCAGGCCTCCGCGGCCTCACGCGGGCCGAGGTTTCGGTCCTGCTCGAGGTCCTCCATGTGAAGCCCGAGCGTTACGAGCGCGTCTGCGTCGGCACCGCGAATTGCGTCCGTCAAGCGTAAGAGCCACTCACGCCCCTGTGCCTTGTCGGCGGGAACTACGCAGTTCGAGTTCTCGTTTCCAAGGTCCCACGCCCACAGCGCCCGGTGGCCGGCGAGCGCACCTGCAAGTTCGCGCGCGAGCGCCGACTGCGCCCGGACAATCGATGCGTCGGAGTACCAACTCGCGAGGCGTGTCGTTGTGACTCGACCTCCGGAGACGACGCGGAATCGATCGTCGCCGGCCTCTTCACCGAGAGCCCACGAAGGGATCCAATTGACGCCACTCATGTGACCCGTGAAGAGCGTGGGCATAACCGAGAGTCCTGCGGCGCTGGCCTCGTCCACTGTCGAGACCAGGCGATCGACCATTGTCGAGTCGACGCGCGACGGGGTCGGCTGGAAGTCTTCCCAGGTAAGGAAGATGCGGACCGAATCGAATCCGCACCGTGCGATGCGACCGAAGTCGGTCGCAACCTCCGCCCGATCGAATGCGGTCCACCAGCCCATCGCCGTCCGAGCCGGCCAGTAGTTCACGCCTAGCCGAAAGGGCGCGGGCCGGGTGGAGCGAAGATCGGTGATCACGCGGGGCTCTTCGACGCTACGCCGTCTACGATGCTCCTGTAGACCGCGACGTACTCGTCGACCATGCGGCCCTTGTCGAAGCGACGCTCGACCGATGCGCGCACGTCCTTCGCGTCCAGGTCGGCGATCCCAGCCACGGCCTCCACGGCCTCGGCGTTGGAGTCGACGAGGCGGCCGTTCACACCCTCCAAGATGATCTCCGGCATGGATCCGCGCCGGCTGGCAATCACCGGGGTCCCGCAAGCCATCGCCTCGACCACGCTGAAGCCGAACGGCTCGTCGAAGCTCACGAGATGGAGCAAGGCGCGCGCGCCGCCGAGTAGCTTGCTCTTTTCTCCGGGACCGACTGCGCCGACGAACCGCACCTTGTCGCCGTCGACATGAGGCTCGACGGCGCGCTCGAAGTATTCTCGATCCTGAACGATCCCGGCGATCACCAGCGGCAGACCCGCGGACTTCGCCACGAGGATCGCATCCTCCGTGCCCTTGTCCGGATGGATGCGGCCAAAGAACAGGAGATAGTCGCGCCGGCCAGTGCCGATCCCGAACGCGCCCATGTCGATTCCATGGTGGATGGTGGCCGAATATTCGAGCGAAGGGTGTCGATCGGCGTCGCTGATCGCCACGTAGTGGCTGCGCCCGTCGTACTTTTGATAGACGGGGAGGATCCGCTCCGAAGAAAACCCGTGGATCGTAGTAACGACCGGCGTGTCGACCAACCCGGAGAAGCTGAGCGGCAAGAAGTCGAAGCTGTTGTGGATGAGGTCGAACTCGGAGGCGCGCTCGAAGACCGAAGAGATGTGCAGGCACTCCCATACCTTTGCGTCGATGGTGGCGTCTTCCGAGTATCCGTGTGGGGCGGTCCCGACGAGGCGAGCTTTGGTGATCGAGTCCGCGGTGGCGAAGAGAGTGACGTCGAGTCCGCGCTCGACCAGGCCCTCGGTCAAGAGGGAGACGAATTGCTCCCATGGCCCATAGTGGCGGGGAGGCACGCGCCAAGAAATTGGGGCGAGCATCGCTACGCGGAGCGCGGTAGAGGGGTCGACTGAAGGCGAGGTCATGCCGACGTCCGGGCGCCTTCGCCGGCTGAAAGGGCGGGTGCGCTCTCGTCGCGCAGTCGTATCTCGGAGTCGAGCGCGCCCATCTCGGCGAGCGCGAGCAAGAATGAGATCGTCGACTCGGCCCCCTGGTTCTCGTTCGGGCGATCGGGGTGTAGCCCGTCCCGGCAGCCCCCCGTGGCAGGGTCGTAGAGCGAGGCCCGCAAGTCGTTTTCACCCAGGAACCAACTGAACGCACGCCACATCTCGTCGGTCCACATCTCCTCGCCGGTGACGCGCCACGCGTCGAGGCAGGCGGACACTGTGGCGCAGGCCTCGAGTGGTTGCTGGTCGAATCGCGCCTTCTCGGCCTGTCGTGGGTAGAATCCGTTCGATCCGATCGGGGCGAAATAGCCTTCGTCCGAGCGCTGGATCCCGTTGAGCCACCGGAGCGACGCGAGCCCCGCCGCCACCATCTCCCGATGACCCAATCGGTTGCCCGAGACGATCAGAGCCTGCGGAAGCCGCGCGTTGTCGTAGGCAAGGATGTCCTCGCACCATGGCCAGTCCCCGCGGCCGTTCGTCTCGAATCTGGACAGGAGCCGTTCGGAGAGCCGCTTCTGCAACACTTCGACCGCGCTCTCTCCCTGAAACGCGCGCAGGTACTCATGGATGCCGAGGAGCGCGAAGGCCCAAGCCCTAGAGCTCTCGAGCTCCTCGACCGCCGGCAGCGCAGCGTGAAACAGCTCGCCGCCAAGGCTCTTACCTCCCGGCTCGCGCGAACGACCCACCACCGCGCCCAGCGCCCACAAAGCGCGCCCTTGACTGTCCTCGCTGCCGCGCTCTTCGATCCACTCCCGGGAATACGACATGAAATTCCGAAACCGTCCCACATCCTTGTTGAAGGCGTGACCTACGAAGGCGAGGTAGCGTGCCGAGAGAGCGCGAGTCGCCGGCCAGTCCTCGGTGCCCGCATCCTCGATCAGGGTCGTCAAGAGCAAGGCGCGGGCGTTGTCGTCGATGCAATACCCGTCTTCGTAGCGTGGAACGGAGAAGAGAGCATGTTGGAGTATGCCTGTGTCATCCGTGAGTGCGCGTAGGTGGTGGAGGTTGAGCTCAGGCAGGTCGACCGGGCGTCTTGCGCGCGTCCTCGACGCGAAGAAGGAGCGGCGCAGCGTCTCGCTCTCGCCGCGTGCGCGCTCGAAGCTCGAGACGTACTGACGCGCGACAGACGGCCAGACCATGTTGCGCCCATACTCGGCCGCGCGCGCGCCTTGTGCGCGGAGCTCTGCGGGATCGTCGAGCAATTTGTTCACCGTCGCGCTTATCGCGGCCGAGTCTCTGAACGGGACGAGAAGGCCGCGGTCGTCCGCGATGAGCTCGCGCGCGTATCGATAGGCAGTTGAAACGACGGCCTTTCCGTTCCCCAATGCGTAGGCCAGTGTCCCGGAGGTGATCTGCTCCGGGTTCAGGTACGGGGTGATGTAGATGTCGGTTGCAGCCAAGAACTCGGCGAGCTCCGATGCGCTCACGAAGCGATCGTGAAAGACG
>JBATLA010000196.1:0-1867 GCA_049669945.1 Polyangiales bacterium
GTGATCGGCTCGCCCTCGCTCGGGACGGGCTCGTGGATTGCTCCCGGATTCATCGATCTGGACTTCGACCTTCGTCCCGAGATCGTTGCGGTCAGCGTCGACAGCCTCCTGCTGCTCGACGGGCAGAGCTTCGAAGTGGTGGACCGACACGACGACCCCGACGGGGGCATGTACCCTCAAGTCCTCGTTGGCGACCTCGGCGGGGATGGTCAGGTGAATGTCGTCACGGCAAGCTGGAACGCTGCGCGTGTCAACCACTACAGCTTTTCGGCGGCTGACGTCTCCGTCTGGTCGGCCTTCGGCGGAGGTCCGGAGCACCGCGGTGGAGTAGCACTGGAGTGCTTCGGCGTCTGTGCGAGTCCCGACTCGTCCGTCGATGGGAGCGCCAACCTCGGAGAGGGCGTGCTGGTTGGTCCGGACGTGACCATCGGAGCGGATGCCTCCATTGGTGACGACACGACCATCGCATCGGGCGCTGACATCGGAGAGCAAAGCATCATCCGACCGGGCAGCACCATTGGGACCGACGCGACCATTGAGCAACAGACCTACATTGGAAGGGATACGACGGTGGGCGAGGGTGCAAGCGTCGGACAGGAATCCCTGGTTGGATGGAACGTGTCCATTGGCGATGATGTCTCCATCGACGACAACTCGATCGTTTGGAGCAACGCGAGCATTGGCGAAGGCACCACAATCGCGCAGCGAAGCCAAATCGGCTGGAATTCCTCGATCGCAGAGGATGTGGTCATCGAGCAACGAGTGGTCATCCGAGCCAACACGACCGTGGGTGCGGGAACCGTCATCGGTCAGCGGACCACCATTGGAAACAACACGACCATTGGCGCGAACGTCACGATCGGTGAATTTTGCCGAATCGGCCGCAACGTCGTGATCGGCGACGGGGTCTCGATCCCCGACGGAACAGTGGTCCCCAATGGCACGGTCCTGCCCTGAGTCCTACGTGACTGTCGCGATCCCACGCCACTGACCACGCAGGAAGACTTGTCGCCCAACTCCGCGCTTGCCGACCTCCATTGAATCATCGGCCGGGGTTTACCGGCGGGTCCGGTTCGGGGTACCGTCTCCTCCCTTGTCTGCCCCTGCCCGAAAGCTGGTCCTCTGGCTCCTGGCCGGCGCGAGTCTCCTCGCGGCCGGTTGCAGCGACAACTCGCGCGCGGTTCCCTGTACGACCGACCTCCTGGTGGACCTTCGGGTGACGACCGATGCGGAGGACTCGGACTTCGCGATTGACGAGGTGCTCTGGACCATCACCGGCGAGGGCATGGCCCCGATGATGGGCGTGATCAACACCAGCGACCCCGGCGCTACGGCTTCGGTCGAGGTCTTTGGGCTTCCCCCGGGCGGTTACGCCATCGACCTCGAGGCGAGTTCGGTAGATGGCGAGACGACCTGTCGCGGATCGGCGGTGTTCGACGTGACCGCGGGCGTGGCCACCGAGGTCGGCGTGCTTCTCCGCTGCAAGGTCGGTGAGCGGTTCGGCGCGGTTCGGGTCAACGGCAAGCTCAACATCTGCGCCGAGCTTACGAAGGCCGTTGTCGCCCCTCTTCAAACATCGATTGGGAACGTGATCGCCGTGAGTGCCCAAGCCGAGGACGCCGAAGACGACCCCATCGAGTACGCCTGGAGCGCCGATAGCGGGTCCTTTGCGAGCCCGTCTGCGTCAGCGACGTTCTACACCTGTGAAGAGCTCGGCGACCACGAGCTCAGCATCAGCGTGAGCGACGACGGGTTCGCCTACTGCATCGATGATTGGACGGTCGACATCCGCTGCGTCGACGACGACGGCGCTGGCGGCACCGGCGGAAACGGTGCGACCGGCGGTGCTGGCGGAAGTGGTGCGAGC
>JBATLA010000197.1:0-1976 GCA_049669945.1 Polyangiales bacterium
AGCCGGAGCTCGATGAGTACGACAGGCTCGCGAGGGCGGCCGGGTCGGACGCTTTCGTCGATGGGCGTCCGCCCGTGCTCGACTACGAGTCGAACATGAAGAATGGCCGGGAGGAGCTCGAGGCCGGCAACTACGCGCGCGCGCGCGCCTATTTCGATAGCGCGCTCGAAGTGCATCCGGGTTCGGCGGAAGCGATGGATGCGCTCGGTGACGTGGCGACGGCCGTCAACGACTACGCGTCCGCCCTGCGGTACTATCGAGTCGCCGCGCAACGAGGGCACCCCGACGGCTACTTCAACCTCGGCCGAACGTACGAGCAGCTCGGCCGAAATGAAGAAGCCGTGTCGGCGTACTACACTTACGTGAAGCGACGGCCGACCGGCACTCATGCCGAGGCCGCCAGAACCGCAATTCGAACCTTGGAACCTCGCGCAAAGCTTCCCCCGGAAGACCCCGCGAAGGAGTCAGACCCGGCCACACCATGAAGCACTTTTCGCGCCCCGCCGCGCTTTTCATCCTGGCGTCGTTCACCTCGCTTGCGCTCGTCTCTTGTAAGCACGGTGAACAGGCCGTCGACGAGCCGGTCGTGAGCGAGTTTCGCATTCTGCAAGCGTTTCCCGACGGCGCGGAGCACGACCCATTCTCGCGTCCCCAACCGACCCTCCACGACGTGCTGACTCGCGTCTGGGAAGCCACCAACAACGACAATGTCAAAGGACTGTTCCTGCGAATCGGCTCACTCCAGGGTGCGTGGGGGAGCGTTGGCGACCTCGCGGAGGCCTTGGGCGAGTTCCGCACCGAGACGCGTCCCGTGCACTGCCACTTCGAGTCGGCTGACAACGTCGGGTATCTATTGCTCGCCTCCACCTGCGATCGGATCACGATCTCACCGGCGGGGATGCTGAACCTGATCGGACCCGCCGCAGTCATGATCTACGCGCGCTCGTTTCTCGAGAAGGTCGGCATACAGGCCGAGATCCTGCACATGGGACGCTACAAGGGCGCCGGCGACATGTTCATCCGCGACGACATGCCCAAGGAAGCGAAGGAGTCGATGGACGCAATCCTCGACGATCTCTACGGCGCGCTGCTCACCGCAATCAGCACGAGAACACAAGGCGACATCGACAAGGCCAAGGCCTTGATCGACGCGGGGCCGTACACGTCCGCAACGGCCCTCGAGGCCGGGCTCGTCGACGCAGTCGGCTACCTCCGCGAGTCTCGCGAGGAGATCAAGAAGGCGGCCGGCGTTGAAGCGATCAGCCGCACGAGGATGTTGCCCAAGCAGGATCCGCTCACCCTCGGGCAGTTCTTGGACCTCTTGAGTGGCGACACCGAGACGCCGAAGGCAAGTGATGAACGCGTGGCCCTCGTTTTCGTGACGGGCAACATCACCGAGGGGGAGTCATCCTCCACCGGCGACGCTGTGGCCGGTCCCTTCGTGCGCGCGATGGAGCGTCTCGAAGAAGACGAGGACGTCAAAGCCGTGGTGCTTCGGATCAACTCGCCCGGCGGCTCGGCCTTGGCGAGCGATCGAATGTGGCAAGCGGCGCGCAACCTGGCAGCGGTCAAACCGCTTATCGCAAGCGTTGGCGACATGGCGGCGAGCGGCGGGTACTACATCGCCTCGGCGGCCGATGAGATCTTGGCTCACCCCAACAGCTTGGTCGGCTCGATCGGCGTCGTCGGAGGAAAGCTCAACGTTGCGCCTCTCACCGAGGAGCTCGGCGTGAGCACCTTCGTACTGCAGCGCGGGACGCGCGCCGCCTGGTCGACGCCAGTTCGGGGGTTGAACGCCACGGAGCGACAAGCATTCGAGGCCCTGCTGCGCGACACCTACGATCGCTTCATCGATCGCGTCGCGACGGGCCGCGAAATGGAGCGCAGCGCGGTGCTCTCTGCCGCCGAGGGGCGCGTGATGACCGCCCAGGATGGAAAGACCCTCGGCTTGATCGATGACATGGGCGGCCTCAGTG
>JBATLA010000198.1:0-6535 GCA_049669945.1 Polyangiales bacterium
TGAGCCGCACCGGCAAGGTCTGGTCGTACACCAGCGCCAACTACAAACCCCCCGCGCCCTTCGTGGCCAAGGAGCCGTTCGAGCCATTTGCGATCGCAGCGGTGGAGCTGGAGAGAGAAGGCATCACGATTCTCGGCCAAGTCGCGGATGGCATCGGTGTCGATGGGTTGGCAACCGGGATGCCCATGGAGCTCGTGCTGCGCGAGCTCTACCAGGACGACGAGCACATCTACATGACCTGGAACTGGAAGCCGGCCGACGGGAGTGACGCATGAGCAAGGAAGTCGCAGTTCTCGGCGCGGGGATGCACCCCTGGGGCAAGTGGGGGCAAAGTTTCGTCGGCTATGGCGTGAAAGCCGCACAGGACGCGCTCAAAGATGCGGGCCTCCAGTGGCAGGACGTCCAGCTCGTCGCCGGCGGCGACACCATCCGGAACGGCTACCCGGGTTTCGTCGCCGGCGCGACGTTTGCACAGGCGTTGGGTTGGTCGGGCGCAAAAGTATCGAGCTCATACGGTGCTTGCGCTACCGGCGCACAGGCGATCGGCGTGGCGCGTGCACACATCCTCGCCGGCCTTTGCGACGTCGCACTGGTGATTGGCGCGGACGCGGCACCGAAGGGGTTCTTCGCCCCAAGTGGCGGACATCGCCCGGAAGACCCCGATTGGTTGCGCTTCCACGTTCAGGGCATCACCAACCCTACGTATTTCGGGCTCTACGCACGGAGACGCATGGATGCCTATGGCGCCACGGCGGAGGATTTCGCCGCGGTGAAGGTGAAGAACGCCAAGCACGGCCTTCACAACCCAAACGCGCGCTACAAGAAGGAAGTGCGGGTCGAGGACGTCCTCGGCTCGGCCGTCGTTGCGGACCCGCTCCATCTGCTCGACATCTGCGCGACGAGCGACGGCGCGGCGGCGCTGGTTCTGTCGAGCATGGACTTCGCACGCAAACACACGACCGACCCGGTCAAGATCGCGGCCGTGTCGACCGTGACGCCGGTGTATCCCAATACGATCATCGAGATGCCCAACATGGCAACCGACTCGAGCGCGGGCGTCGGCCTTCCGGAGATCGGTTTCAAGGAATCGATCACGCACGGCGCGTACGAAGAGGCTGGCTTGGGGCCCGAGGACATGAGCCTAGCGGAGGTCTACGATCTATCGACCGCGCTCGAGCTCGACTGGTACGAGCAGATCGGGCTGTGTGCCCCGGGCGATGCAGAGAAACTGCTACGCGACGGCGAGACGACAATTGGCGGACGCATTCCCGTAAACCCAAGTGGGGGCCTGGCCAGCTTCGGCGAGGCTGTGCCAGCGCAGGCGATCGCGCAGGTGTGCGAGCTCACGTGGCAGCTCCGCGGACAGGCCGAAGGCCGGCAGGTGGAAGGTGCCAAGGCCGGGGTCACCGTTAACCAAGGGCTGTTTGGGCACGGGTCTTCGGTGATCTGCAGGGTCTAGGGGCGACCCCGACAGGTGGGTTGTCGCGGTTGGGTCTGCAAGTGTTTGGAATTAGACGCGTTGCGGGCGGGGAGCATGTCCCCATCTCAATCGAGTCGCGCGAGCTCTTCGTCGAGCCTTGCGTCCAGGGAGGCGTGCTCGGCGGGTGGGCGGGTGGGTCGGGGCAGGCTGGGGGCCGTTAGTGCCCGCCCGATGAGGATCAACCACAGGGTCGAGAGGAAGACGGCTACCGTGGGGATGATCCATCCCGATTTCACCGGCGCCACGCTCAGATCGAAGTCGGGCACCCTGTCCTGCAGGCGATCGCGAATCTCGTTTTCAGGAACGCCGTCAGAGACCCACTCGTTGATGTCCTGGCGCCACTCCGAGGCGCGCGGGCTCGGGCACGAATCGAGTGTCTTCCCCGGGCAGAACGGGCTGTTCGTGCTGCGCACGATCGTCTGCACCTGCCGGCTTTCCCCGGTGTCTTCGGCGGGAACCGAAGCGCAACCCAGCGCAAACACGACCAATCCAACTGCCCACTTCATCACCCATCACTTAAGCACGCTCGAGTCCGGCGTGAAGGTGGCAAATTGTCGCGGTCGCTGGCACTGACGCTGACGCTGACGCTGACGCTGGCACTGACGCTGGCACTGGCGCTGACGCTGACACCGGCTAGGGTCCCTCTCGTGGACCGCCTTCAGAAAGTTCTCGCTCGCGCTGGTGTCGCTTCGCGGCGTGCGTCCGAGGAGCTGATTCTCGCGGGTCGCGTGCGCGTGAACGGGCGCGTCGTGACAGAGCTCGGCACGAAGGTCGATGCCTACAAGGACCGGGTTGAGGTCGACGGGAAGCGGCTCGTCGCCGAGAAGCCCGCGTACTACCTGGTGCACAAGCCGCGGGAGATGGTGACCACGCTCGACGATCCCGAGGGGCGGCCGACGATCGCAGAGCTCCTTCGGCACATTCCCGAGCGTGTGGTTCCGGTCGGCCGCCTTGACTACCACACCAGTGGGGCGCTGCTGGTCACGAACGACGGCGACATGGTCGACTCGCTTCTTCGGCCGAAGTCAGGCGTGCCCAAGGTCTACGCCGTGAAGTTCCAAGGCCACCTCGATGTGCCCGAGCTCGACGCGCTTCGTAATGGGGTGGTGCTCGACGACGGTTATCAGACGAAACCTGCCGAGGTCTTCGTCCTCCGACAGGAGCAGAACAACACCTGGGCGCAGATTACGCTCATCGAGGGCAAGAACCGCCAGATTCACCGCATGGGCGACGCGATTGGGCATCGCGTGATGCGCCTGGCGCGCCAATCGTTCGCGGGGATGACCATCGAGCGGCTCAGGCCCGGCGAAAGTCGGGAGCTCACTCGGGACGAGCTTCAGCAGCTCAAGAAGAAGTTTCTCAATCCGTATCGACGTGCCCGCGAAGACGCCAAAGGAGCGTGAACGCGCTTGGCACGACGAAGAGCGTGAGCACCGTCGAGACCAGCAGGCCGCCGAGGACTATCGCGCCGACGCCGCGATAGAGCTCTGAGCCGGAGCCCGAGAAGATGACCATCGGAAGTAGGCCGGCGAGCGAGGTAGCCGTCGTCATGAAGATCGGCCGGACGCGGGCTTCCACCGCCAGAGGGACAGCGTCGCGGAGTGTCGAGCCCGCCCGCAGTCGGGCGAGCGAGCCATCGACGACGAGGATGGCGTTGTTCACCACGACGCCGATCAAGATCAAGAAGCCGAGCGCAGTCATCAGGTCGAGAGGCTGCTTTCCGAGGAACGCGTTGACCAGCCAAAGCCCACCGGCGCCTCCGGCAGCCGCGAGTGGAACGCTCATCAAAACGGCGAACGGGGAGACGAAATCTTCGAACAATGCAGCGATCAGCAGGAAGCAGATGATGAGCGCGAGCAGCAAGATGTTCCCAAACTGATCTTGCGCGAGCTCGAGCTTCCCTGCCGCGCCGCTCAGCCCAAACTCGACGCCGGGTGGCACCGACCCCGATTCCTCGAGGGCTGCGAGCACGTCGTTCCGTACGATCCCGATGGCGTCTTCGAGTGGCAGGTCTTCCGGTGGCGAGACGCTCAGCGTAATCGCCCGGCGGCGCTCGAGATGGCGAATGACCGACGGACCAAGCTCCTCCTCGATGGTGGCCAGGGAGCCCAGGGGCACTGTCCTGCCGCTCGGCGTCGCCACCGGCGCGGAAAGCAGCGCCGAGGCGTCGGGCAGAAGCTGTCTGTCGTCTGTCACGGCGCGCAGCACGACGTCGAGCTTGGGCTGACCTTCGGGCGTGTATTCGCCGATGATGGCGCCGTCGATCAGGGAGTCCACCACCAGGCCGAGCTCCGCGCCGGGCATGAGAAGCTGGGCGGCTGCGCGCCGCTTTGGAATGACATGAAGCTCGGGAGCGCCCGGATCGAGGCTCGGCTCGGGGCGGATTTGGGCCCCTGGTAGCGTCTTCTTGAGCGCGCGATAGAGCGTCCCCCCCACCGCCGTCATCGTCGGCAAGTCCGACCCCTTGATGTCGATCTCGATCACGCGGCCCCCGCCGATCGTGCGCCCAAAGAGCGAGGCCTGCGTGGCAAAGGAGATCATCCCGGGGACCTTCGCCTGAACCCGTCGCAGGAGATCGAGCATGCGCCCGACGTCCTTGCCGTCTGCGGCGACCGCACCGGCGAACACGCGATCGGGGCTCCCGACGTAGAAGCTTCGCTCGATGTTGGGCTCACCGTCGACTTCTGCGCCGGTGTAGCGTTTCATCTCCGTCTGGAGCCGGTTGCCTGTCGCTGTGAGCTCGTCGATCGAGTACCCGGGTGGTGGCACCAGGATCCCGAACACCAGATTCCGGTTTCCGGTCGGCAAGTACTCCATCGGAGGAACCAGTGCCCAAGTCACCAGCACCGAGGAGACGATGGCGATCACGATGGTCGCGAGCGAACGCCGCGTCGAGCTACAGAGCCAGCGCACCTTCTCGGTGACGTTGTTTCGAAAACGAACGCCAAAGTGGGTGAGCCCACCGACGTCGAGTGTTTTGCCCCTGGAGAGCAAGCGTGCTGCAAGACTCGGGATGACCAGGGTCGACACGATGAGAGAAATCGTTACGGCAAGGGCGATCGCGACGGCCACGTCGCGCAGAAGCTCGCCGACCTCTCCCTGCCAGAGCGCGATCGGAATGAAGACCGCGACTGTGGTCGATGTGGAGGCGATCAATGCGCCCCAGACCTCGCGGATCCCGTAGTACGCAGCCAATTTGGTGTTCGGGGCACGCGCACGCCAGGTATCGATGCTTTCGAGTGCGACGATGGAATTGTCGACGACCATGCCGACGGCGAAGGTGATCCCGGCCAAAGAGACGACGTTGATCGTGCGGCCGAACGCCTGCATCCCGAGGGCGGTTGCAAACGCGCAGACCGGAATCGCGATACTCACGACGGCCGATGCGCCGAACGTACGCAGGAAGAGAAACAGGACGATGATCGCCAAGGCCGCGCCGAGCAAGAGATTCTGCTGGACCAGGTCGAGCGCGCCTTCGATGTATTCGACCTGGTCTGCGAGGATCTCGATCTCGAGGCCCTCGGGCGTGAAGAAGTCGCGCTGCAAGCGCCCGATCACATCGTAGACCTCGCGCGTGACCTCGAGCACGTTCGTGCCGGACTCGCGTGAAAGCAGCATCACCATCGCCGGGCGGTCCTGCACGAGGGCGACCCCCGTCGGCTTGCGAAGCGCCATCCGCACGGTGGCCACATCGCCCAGTATGATCGGCGTGCCATCCGGCGCGGCCCCGAGCACGATCTCCTCGAAGGCGGATGCGTTTTTCGGTGCGATCGAGGTCCTCACCAGGTAGCGCCGTTTTCCGAGGGTTACGTCACCGCCTGACAGATCACGAAGCTCGCCCCGCACGCGGTCGGCGACGCCCGCAACGGACAGACCGCGGCCCGCCAGCGCCTCGGGATCGAACAGCACATGGACCTCGCTGTCCTGGCCGCCGATGAAGCGGATGCCTGCAACGCCGGGAATGCGGTCGATCTCGGGGAGGATCGTGTCCTCGACCCAAGTTCGGTAAGCCGCGACGCTGTCGCCTTGAGGATCGCGAATCGCGATGACCACCAGGGGAGGGCCGGCGCTGTTTGAGGTCTGGACGATCGGCTCGCGCACCGCATCGGGGTAGCTCGCCACCTGGCTCATCTTGTTGGTCACGCGGACTAGCGCTTCTTCGATGTCCGTATCGACCTCGAACTCGAGCGTGATGCTACCGCTGTCCATGCTTGCGCTCGACTCCATGCGCGTGAGTCCCTGCACGTTCTTGAGCACTTCTTCTTGCGGCTCGAGGATCTCCGTTTCGACTTCGACCGGAGCGGCACCGGGCCAGGCGGTGCTGACCGTGATGGTCGGGGTCTGGATGTCCGGGGTGAGCTGGATCGGAAGGTCGACCACCGAGAGCCCCCCGAACAGGATGACGAGCAGGATGCCGACGATGACCGTGATCGGGCGCTGGATGGCGATCCAGGTGATGCCGGTAGGTTGCGGTTCGGTCGTGGGTGACTCGTCGCGCATGCCGGGTCAGTCTTCGGTCACGATTGTGAGAGGCTGACCGGGAAACACACGCTCGTTGCCGCGGGTTACGATCACGTCGCCCGCTGCGAGCGATTCACCGCGGACCAGGACTTCCTCGCGGCCCCGCGCGACAATTTCGACTGGGATCGACTCTGCGCGCTGGTCGTTCACCTTGACCACGTGAATGTCGGCGATTCCATAGACCAATGCGTCGCGCGGAATCACGACCGCGTCGGGCTCGCTCCGTTCGACGGTTAGGAGCACGTCGATTGCCGCGCCGGGGAGCAGCCATGCGGCCGGCTCGTCGGCAACCAGACGAATCCGGATGGTGCGCGACGCTTCGTCGAGCGCCCGAACGATACCGACGATCGTCGCCGGAACCGACGCGCCGCCGTAGCGAAGGAGGGCCTTGTCGTCCGCGCTCAGATAAGGAGCCAGCTCGGGTGGCGCCGAGACCAGCACCTCCACAGCCGTATCGTCGACCAGCTCGATCACCTCGACACCGGGATCCACCCAGTCACCGTGGTCGACGCTGCGCATCGCGACGACACCGGC
>JBATLA010000199.1:0-1893 GCA_049669945.1 Polyangiales bacterium
GCCGAACGTCAGGGCCTGGCGCGGCGCTCGGTACACCTCGCGCTGACGGTTCGTCCACGGGCTCCCTCTCGACCCCGAGTGCGAGAACGGCGCCCCCGAGCAGAAGCACGCCTCCAGCCAGCACGACCCACGAGAGCCCTCGTGAGGTCGGGGGGTCCGATGGCATCGCGCTGAGTCTGCAGAGCTCGCAGTCTCCGCGCGCGTCCAACGGTAGCTGGTGCTTCTCGCAGAATCCGCGCGATTCAATCTCCATCGTCTCTCAGGGTACCATGGACGGCAAGCGGCGGTTCGAGAGTGTGCTGGCGATCCTGTATAAGCCTCGCGTGAAGCGCGCCCTGCTCATCGTTGCCGTGGTCCTCGCCGTGCTCGTTCCCGTGTTGGACATCTTTGGTCCAGCGATCTTCGATCGGGCGGCCAATCGGGTCTACGAGGATCCGCCATACTCGGTAAGCGAGCGTGCTCGCGCCCTCTACGAAGATCTGTTCGTCGTAGACCTGCACGCCGACTCACTGCTTTGGGATCGCGATCTCACAGAACGCCAGAGCTACGGCTCGGTAGACATCCCACGATTGTTCGAGGGCAAGGTCGCGATGCAATCGTTTTTCATCGTCACCAAGACACCCTGGATCACGACGGTCGACAACACCTCTCCCAATTCCGATGCCATCACCACGCTGATCATGGCTCAGGACTGGCCGAAGAAGACGGTCGGCAGCCTGTTCGAGCGCGCACTCCACCAAGCCTCGCGCCTGCGCGAGCTTGCCGAACAGTCGGGAGGCAGTGTCCTCATCTTGGAGAACAAGGCCGATCTCGAGAGCTATCGTGCGAGGCACGCCCGCGGCGAGGCGGTGCTTGCTGCCGTTCTCGGCGTTGAAGGTGCGCACGCCCTCGAGGGTGACCTCGGTAACCTCGAGAAACTCTACGACGCTGGAGTGCGTGTAGTGGCGCCAACGCATTTCTTCGACAACGACGTCGGGGGCTCGGCGCACGGCGTCGACAAAGGCGGGCTGACCGAGCTCGGCCGGGCCATGGTCAAGGAGATGGAGGGGCGCGGCATGCTGCTGGACCTTGCCCACGCGTCGTCCAAGGTAATCGACGATGCGACCGCGATGGCATCGCGCCCAGTCATCGTTTCACACACAGGCGTTCGCGGAACGTGTGACAACAACCGGAACCTCAGCGACGCGCAGGTCGGTGCAATCGCAGCAACAGGCGGCGTAGTCGGCATCGGCTTCTGGAAGAAGGCGGTCTGTGGGACGGATGCGGCGGCTGTTGCGCGCGCGATCAGTCATGCGGTTGGCCTGGTCGGAGCGGAGCACGTCGCTCTCGGCTCGGACTTCGACGGGGCAGTCCCGATGCCGTTCGACGTGACCGGTCTCCCTCTCATCGTCGACGCGCTCCTCTCGGAGCGCATGAGCGAGCAAGACATCCGGCTCGTCATGGGTGAGAATGCCGCGCGAGTCTACGGAGAGACATTGCCCGACTGAGGTGGGCGTTCGTCGATCGGTCTGCGCGGAGGCTTCCGTCAAATCACTCGAACGATGTCCGATTGCGAAAACAGTGCCGGAACCTGCAAGTGCAATGGAGGCCGGCGATAGAGCTCAGGCGGCACGCTGATGTCAGCGAGGTAGAGCTCACCGACCTGGGCGCGTACCGAGTGTGCGCGCAGGCCTTCCTTCGGGAGCGCGAGGGTCATGGTGGCGGTGGCGTGGACCACGGGATCGAAGGTCGAGCCGGTGGTGGCGTCCACGCCGGAAGGCGTGTCTAGCGCCAACACGGGTGCGGGTTGAGCAGTGGACCAGCGGATCATGTCCGCCGCGGTCCCGCGGGGTGCGTCTTTGAGGTTGTATCCGATGATTCCGTCGACGACGAGATCGAAGACGGCTGCTGCTG
>JBATLA010000200.1:0-1810 GCA_049669945.1 Polyangiales bacterium
AATGGAGCCACCGATCAGAGTCGAACTGATGACCTACGGTTTACGAAACCGTTGCTCTACCAACTGAGCTACGGTGGCAATTAGGGCGAAGCTGGTAGCGTGAGGGGCCCCGGCTGTCAATCTGGCAGCGCCAGCGATCAGAGGTCGTCGTCGTCGGAGTCGTCGACGATGAGCTCTTCCTCGGTCTCTTCCTCGTCCACTTCCTCGGAGTCGTCGTTTTCCGGCGCCGTGTACTTCAGGTCCACGTCCGCGTCGGAGAGCTGAGTCTCGAGGAGCTCCATGAGCTCGTCCAGATCTTCCCCCGACCATTCATCGACGATTTCCGAGATGAACTCGTAAAAGTCCCCGCTGTCGATGCGGCGTTCGATTTCCTCGACGTCGTCGTCGGAGAAGACACTCACCAGGTCTTCGCGCAACGCGTCGATTTCACCATCCTCGATCGCGTCGGCAACCGAGAGCCGGACTTGCCGCATCGCGCGCTTATTTAGGAAGATCTCCATCCGAAAACCTCAAAATCGGGTCGAATCGGCGCTACTATAAGAGAGGGTCAGGGGCTGTCAATCTTGTCCACGCGACTTCTCGTTCTTTCTGAAGAATGCGAAATCTAGCCCGATTCGGCCCCCGGTGGCGCGGATTTCGACAGTGCGGTGGAAGGCTGTATCGTTATAGTGTTTATGAGGGGCAGCGGATGCAGTCGGGGGCTGAATGAGCGGCGACGCACACCAAGACGGTGACGGTCGACCGAGCGTGGACGAGGTCGGCGAGACGCTGGCACCGGAGCCAGGCGCGGAGAGCTGGAGCCGTGCGCCCAAGTCGGCGCTCGTCCCGACGCCCAAGGGCTTCGTCTTCAGCGTCTACGGCAAGACCGACGTCGGCCTCGTGCGCGAGCACAACGAAGACAACTACATGATCGCGGACCTCGTCCGCGACAGTGGGCCGCTGCCAGGTGAGGAAGCTCTCTCGGGTTCGGTGTCGGAGCGAGGCGTCGCGTTCGCCGTGTGCGACGGAATGGGCGGTGCTGCGGCCGGAGAGGTCGCGAGCCAGATGGCCGTCGACGCGTTGTTCGAGACCTTGCGCGGCGACCGCGCCGCCAAGGATCGCGACGATTTTGCGCGGAGGCTCGTCGCATCGGTCGAAGAGGCAGGCGCGAGGATCTTTCTTGCCGCCAAGAAGGATCGTACCCGCCGCGGCATGGGCACCACTGCGACGGTCGCTGGGCTCATCGACAAAGTGCTCTTCATCGGACAGGTCGGGGACAGTCGCTGCTACCTGCTTCGCAACGGCCGCCTCAGCTTGGTCACCAAGGATCAGTCCCTGGTCAATCAGCTCATCGAGGCGGGCCAGCTTACCGAAGAGGAAGCCGAAGTCTTCGAGCATTCGAACATCATCTTGCAGGCCCTCGGTACCACCGAGCAGGTGGCCGTCGACCTCACCTTCGTAGAGCTACGCCGAGGTGACCGAATACTACTCTGTTCCGACGGCCTGAGCGGACTGGTTCACGACGATGCGATCCGCGAAGAGATGGCATGCGTCGGTCCACTTCCTCAGCTTACCGACCGCTTGATCGAACTGGCCAACGCCGGGGGTGGGCACGATAACGTCACCTGCATCGTTGCGGACTTCGACGGCGACGCCTTGGATCCCCCCGACGAGGCTGGGGTGCCGTTCTATCAGCAATATCCGCTGCCTCCCGGCAATGACGCGCGGCCGGCTTCCGGGCCGAACCTTCCGCATATCGTCAGGAGCATGGTGCCGCGCCCGACCCCGGCGATGACGCGAGCGACGGCCGCCGAGCAAGGCGAGTCTGCGC
>JBATLA010000201.1:0-3226 GCA_049669945.1 Polyangiales bacterium
GCGTCGTGTTGGTCGCGCTATCGGCGTGGCTGGAGCGGCGGGCCCGGGTCGTACGCTCCGCGGACCGCAGTGCCAAAGTGTCGGAGGCGGCGGCAGCCAGACTGCCATGATGGCAGAGAACTGCGGCCCCATGGATCCGTCGATCGCTGAAATGACTCATGAAAATGGCTGCTCGCGCGCTGGCACGCCGCGTGCATCTGCAGAGGGCAACATGCGCCGTATAGGCATCTATCTCCTTGTCACCCTCTCGATCGTGGTCGGGGCCGCGGTGGTTACAGACGCCGCCGTGGTCACCGATCGCGAGCGAATGGACGAGTTCATCGACTCGGTGACGGGCAAGGTTTCGGATACACGAATCGACGGCGCGTTGAGTTACGCCGACCCATCGAAAGTTCCCATCGAGCTCGTTCACGAAGGCCGCCGTCGCAAGTACAGCGACCGGAACGCATCGAAGCTCAAGCCAGACGCGCGCAAGGTGCTCGCATCCCTCGAAGGGTCGCGCCTGCACCTGATTCAAGAAAGCGTCTCGCTCGAGGGCGAGCGCGCGCGGATAGCACTTCGTGTCCGCACCAGTGCGGGCTTGGCCAACACCGTCTTCGACCTGCGCCGCGAGAACGACGAGTGGCTCCTTCGCCGGGTCACCGTCAACTAGCGCGCGTCGAAATCGAGCCTGCTCGGATCCGCGCCTTGCACGCGCAAAAGCTTGTTGCGGCCTCGTTCACCGCGGACGATTTCGATCGCAGATTTCGGAACGCCCAAGGTCTTCGGAAGTAGCTTCCGGAGCGCTTCATTGGCGGCGCCATCCACGGGAGAGGCGGTCAACGCGACCTTGAGCGTGCCCTCTTGCACGCCGATGATGCGATTGCGGCTGGCACGCGGCGCGACACGCACCTCGAACGTGATTGCGCCCTGTTCTTGGCCGATGCGAAGGCCATTCATGGCTCGAAAACCAAACCGACTTGACCCCCGGGACGAACCCGGCGAGATTCCCGCCCGATGTACCCAGTCCTTTTCAGCATTCCCACGCCCTGGGGCGCGATTCCTATCTACTCCTACGGCGTGATGTTGGGAAGCAGCCTGCTGCTCGCTTGGTACTTCATCATGTACATGGGCAAGCGCATCGAGGGCTACAACCGCGAGCTGCTCGCGAGCTGTTTCACTTGGACCGCGGTCGGCGCGATCATCGGTGCACGGCTGCTCTACATCTTCACGAACATCGATGACTACGACAGCTTCGGGTCTTGGTTCGATCTGCGCTCGGGTGGCCTCGTCGCGTACGGCGGCTTCCTCGGCGGCTTCGTCTCGGCATGGGTGTTCTGGCGTATCAAGAAGATCCCGCTGATCCCGTTTGCAGACATCGCGGTGCCGACTCTCGCCTCGGGCCTCATGCTCACGCGGGTGGGTTGCTACCTCTACGGGTGCGACTACGGGCGACCTCTCGGGGATGACGCATCCGACTTCTTGAAGTCGGCGGGCACGTTCCCCAAGTGGAACAGCGACGCCTACCCGAACTTCGCCTGCGACCAGACGATCACGGGCTCGCCGGCGTATCAGCACCATCTCAGCGAAGGGTTGTTGGCGGACGACGCGCTCGCCTCGCTGGCCGTTCATCCGACACAAATCTACGAGTCGGCAGCCGGCCTGCTGTTGTTCGCATTCTCCTTCTGGTTGCTGACGCACCGCAAATTCCGCGGCCAGGTCTTGGTCACCGTCGGCGCCCTCTACGGCCTATGGCGCTTCTTCATCGAGTATCTCCGGGACGATCCGGAGCGCGGTTTTGCGTTTGGCTTCTCGACCTCTCAGCTGATCTCGCTCGCGCTCATTCCGGTGTGCATCATCGCGTACGTGCAGCTCAAAAAGCGCGCCGAAGAGCACGGTGACATCCAGCTGCCGCAGTGGGCGTTGGACGAGGAGTCGGCGCCTCAGCGCGCGCCCACGAAAGAGGATGCGCGTCCGGCCAAATACCGGCCTAAGAAGAAGAAAAAAAAGAAGTAGGCGCGAAGTCCCGAGAGCTACGGGCCGACCGGCTGCTTCGCGCGATTGAATGCATCGAGCACGCGTGGAGAAGTACGCACGGTGTCGAGCTCGAGATTTGGTTGCAGCGCGAGGGCGGCACGAAATGACGCTTCGGCCAGATCTGCCCTCTCGAGCGCCACGTACGCGACGCCTAGCTCTTTTTGAATCGTGACCGCTTGGGTCGACGTCAGGCTCTCAGCGCCGAGCAAACGATTCCCCATCGCGACGGCTTCTGCGAAGTGCGCCTCTTGCACCTGCCGGATGAGCTCGGGCAAAGAGGCTTCGACCTCGTCTTGCGCTTCCTTTGCGCCCCCTCCGCCCGCAGCGCGGGAGAACGCCTCTGATGCTTCCGCGCGGCCCTCGCCGGCGAGCCGAAGGTCGGACAGTGGAACGAGCACGACGCGACCCCGCTCGATGCGAGCGCCCGGATTGAACTGCCGCAAGCGTTTGAGCGAGCTCGGGGTGTCCGGCAGATAGAGCTCGGCGATCTTGGCGAGGGTCTCGCCGGGGGCGACGACGTGGCGAAGCGGGTAGGGGACCAGGAGCTCTGCGCCCTCGTCTGGCTGAACGCGGCGGTTGCCTTTGTTCGCCTCGATCAGCAGAGCCGCGCGCGCCTCTATGCCGTAAAACCGGGCCGCGATGGACTTCCAGGTCTGGTCTTGGCCGACGCGGTAGAAGGTGACGACGGGGACGAAGAGCCAGCTTCCGGGGAGGAGCCCGGTCTCGTCGGCCCCCTTCATCCGATTGGCCTCGCGGAGGACCGCCTCCCGCGTGGGATCGCCGTAATAGCGTTGGGCGATCGACGCGAAGGTGTCGCCCTCTTGGACGGCGTGGGTGTACACCGCCTGCGCCTTTCCGTCCGATGCAGAGAGAGACACCGCGAGGGCGAGGAGCAACGTGACGGCTGCGCGCATCACGGCGTGGCCTCCGAATCCTGGCCGACCCCGCTAGGCTCGCTGAGGGTTGCACGGTCTTGAACCTCTTGGCCGGCTTCGATGGTGACCACGTGCTCGACCGGCTCGAAGTAGGGGTTGATGTACTTCACGTAATGCCGACCGGGCTTGAGTGGAAGCGACCGCGCGGAAGGGGTCGTGAGCACATGAACGCCATCGACATGCACATGGGCCCAGGGGTCGGCACTCACGGAGAGGCGACCTGCTTCTGCGACGTCGAGCGCGGCTGGCGCTTCTCCAATGGGCGGACCGGACCA
>JBATLA010000202.1:0-8533 GCA_049669945.1 Polyangiales bacterium
GGATGCCGGCCAAGCGTCTGATGCACCATGCCGCCAGAGAACAAGAAACGGTCGTAGCACTTCCCGACTTCGTCCATCGTCTTGGCCTGCACCATGAAGTGGTGGATGCGCTTGAGCTGCCCTCCCCCGAACGCGAGTGAGTGATGTCGCGCGTTGGCGTGCATGAAGGTGACTTCGATCTTGTGGCCGAAGTATTCGCAGCGAATGTAGTCGCTGAGCTTCAAGCCGAACACGGTCGCGTAGAACTGCTCGTGCGCGGCGTCGTCTTTCGAGACGACGACGACGTGCCCACAGCCTTGCTCGTCCGCGACGAAGCCGCCCTCGACGACCGAGGACACGAACGGCTCGTCCGCAAGCTTGGGTCCGTAGAACACCTCTACGGGATTGCCGGCCGGGTCGTTGAAGAGGATGAGTGCCTCGACATTTCTCCGCGCGGCCTGCTCTGCGGTCCCCTGTACGACGTCGTGCCCGACACCCCTGAGTCGCGTCGCCATCTGCTCGAGGTCAGCCGATCCTTCGACCTCCCAACCGACCGCAGCGAGGTCGTCCGCAGGCCCGTGCTCGATGAAAAAGCGCTGATGGTAGCCATCCATTCGCAAGGAAAAACCGGCGTTTTCTCGCTCATCGACCACCTGAAGCCCAAGGATCTTCGTGCCGAAATCCTTCCACGCGCCGAGGTCGCTCACTTCGAAGACCAAGTACCCTAACTGCTTCACCGCACTCATGTTTGCTAGCCTCCGCGCGAAGCATAGTACGGACGCTGAGTCTGGCTACGGAGAAAGTCGATGGAACCGAGAACACAATCGCGAGGCCCCGCGATCCCTACCGCTGCTGTCATTGCGGTGGTCATCATTGCAGGCACGTCCCTTCACGTCTGGCTGCACCAACGAACCCACGGCATCTACAACACCACGCAGATCGGCTTGGCTTTCTTCCTCGTCGTCAATGTGATGATCGCATGGTGGGAAATCGCGCTCTTCGTTCGACAGGATCAGATTCGCGCCGAGTATGACGCCATTCGCGAACCGTATCGCGGGCGTGAGATGGCTGCCGTCGCTCAAGTGTTCTCACGCCCGATCCCCATCCTGCGCGTCTTTTCATTTCGCGAGTGGACGGGCATTTGGTCTACGTACTCGCTCTTCGATCCAGGCTATTCCGATCGCCGCTCATTTGGCTACAACATCGACGTCGGCAACGGCTTCACGACGATCATCCCAGCAACACTCTTCGCGTTCGGCATGACCTTCGAGCTCGTCCCACCACGGGTGCTCGGCATCGTGGGCCTGATCATCTTCTGGCAGATGTTCTACGGGACTGCGGTCTACTTCTTCCAATTCTTCAACAACGACCGGCACAAGGGCCACAGCGTGAGGGATGTCTTGCTCTTCGTCGGGGTAAGCAATCTCTTGTGGCTGATCTTCCCGCTTTGGGGCATCTGCACGAGCGTACAGCTGATCCTCGCGGGCAGCTACGCCGTCTTTTACTAGTCCGAGCGGTCCGCGCGCTTCAACATCATCTTCTGCATCAGATGGAAATCCGCGAGAGCGTCGACGTTGTCGCGAGAGAACGGATAGGGCGCGCCGGCCGCCTGGGCGGCGACGAGGCCGGACATGAACGATAGATCGTGCGCGCCTTCAGGTGTCGTGAACGTGCTGCAATAGTAGAGACCGTTCTTGCCTTGTAGGTAGCGAGACATCGACATGATGAGCAGATTGCGGAGCGACACCGCGTGCACGGAGTGTGGCAAGTCGATCCGTTTCTGTACTTTTTCGATCGCCTTGCGGGAGTTGAAGGTCACCAGCATCGGAACGCCTGCCCCCTTCGTGCTCGGGTTCTGAGCGGAGATGACGAAGGTGCACTCGAGCGCGCCTGCCTCGTCGATCTCGGAATACGTGTTGTAGTCGGAAAGAATCCGCTCCCGGTGCTTTTCGGGAAGGACAGTGGTGTCGGAGTGAACGACGAACTTCGCGAAAGTCGGATCGGTGTCATCGACGTATCGCGTATTGCCAAGAAGGGTCCGTTGCAGCCAGGTCGGAGATTCGAGTGCGTTTAGCGCCGAAGTCGCATCACAAGCGAATATCACCTTGTCGACCTCGTAGCTCCGGCCGTGCTTGTCCGCGATGCTGTAGCGGCCGCCCACTCGCTTCACGCTGGTTATCTCGTGGTCGGTGTGAACCTTCTCGGCGAACGGCTCGGTCATCCGGTCGAACACCTGCCGCGGCGCACCCACCCACGTTCCCATCTGCGTAGGCTCCTCGAGCGGCACGATGCTCTCGAGCAGGGGGAGTATCACGGCCGGAATGCTCTTCATCGATGTTGTGATGAAGCTCGCGCAATGAATGGGGACGAAGATCGTGTTCCAAAACGCGCTCGAGATGCCAAAGAGCCGCGCCAGCCAATAGAGCGGAATCAAGTTCAGGGGGTTGAAATAAGAGAAGTGGTAGAGCGACTCGTGCGTCTTCTTCGAAAGAAAGAAGTCGTTGATCTTCGTCACGAACGCGACGAGGCGCTTCCACCTCCGGAACTCGCGGGCGAAGCGCTGGGCGACTGAGGTGCGGCCGTCCTGACAGAAGTGTCCGTCTGGAGTTTGGACGAAATAGGAGATCGGCAGCGTCGTAATCCCTACACCGAGCTCGCGGAGAAGCAGCTCGTAGTTGTGGTAGTACATCTGCGGCCAGGCCACGACGAGGAGCGGCGAGTCTGCGTGACCATCCTCGGTCGCCCAGCGAAAGGTCTTCGCGTTGCCGCCGAGCAAAGGGCACTTTTCGAAGAGCTCGACTTCGTGCCCCGCGCGGTGAAGAGCCCAGGCCGCCCCCACTCCGGCAATGCCGCCCCCGATGACCCCAATCTTGTCGCTCACGAATCCCCCCAGGCCGCGCACGTCAGGCGCGCTTGGGGATGAGGTCTACCACCGGTCCGTGCCTCAGGGTATGGCAAACGCCCTTGTAAATGCCGAGGGACTCGTAAACGGCGGCCGTCATCATCACGGTGCGGGTCTGGCCGACGATGGTCACCGGGAAGCCGCTGTGCAGAAAGGCGAACGAGAGCTTGAGCTCTGGGTTGGCCCAGCCGCCCGCGCCGCCCAGCCCGAAATGCCCAAACGCCTCGGGCACCGCCAGGATGGACGCATCGGTGCGGTGGTAGCCGAGCTTCCAGTGGAGCGGATAGATCGCGACCTTGTCCGCCCGGCGCGTCTGCACCTCGGAGGCCTTTCGGATGACCTCCTCGGATACCAGCCGGACTCCGTCGATCTCGCCACCCATCGCCAGGGCGGCGTACATCTTCGCGAGTGAGCGCGCGGTGGCTACGCCGTTCATGGCCGGGAGGCACGCCTTCCAAAACGAAGGGTGCGTGTACAGTTGCTTGGCGTTCTTGGGGCTCAGTCCGCGACGCCAGAGGTCTCGCAGCCGCTCTCCGCGAATCCAAAACGGCACGCGGTAGTCCATCGTCAGTGGCTTCGCCCGGTTCCGTTGAAGGTCGGGGAGTCCGACGAAATCGGGAAGGCGATCCATCTGCCTGTCCGCGTCGCCGATATAGAGGCCGTCGAGCTTCAGTGGCTCGACGATGCGCTGCTGGATGAACTCCGGAATGGTGAGGCCCGAGACGCGATGAATGAGCTCCCCGACGAGCCAGCCAAACGTGACAGCCTGGTAGGCATTCGCGGTTCCCGGATGGAAGTCTGGCTCCGTCTTTTCGAGTCGGGACACGATGAGGTCCCAGTCCAGAATGTCGGTGATCTTGTCGACCAGGTGGGTGAGCTTGTGCAACCCGGCTTGGTGGGAAAGAAGCTGTCGAACGGTGATGCGCTCCTTGCCGTTGCAACCGAACTCGGGCCAGTATTCGGCGACGGGAGCCTCGTAGTCGATGAGACCGTCGGTCGCGAGCATGTGTATGGCAGTCGCGGCGATCCCCTTGGTTCCGGAATAGCAAATCGACATGGTGTTCGGCTGCCAGGGCGTGCCATCGCTCCGCCCAGGTCCGGCCCAAATGTCGACGACGGGTCGCCCATCCATGAACACCGCTGCCGCGGCACCGCCGCCGTAGTGCTCGATCTGTTTTCGCATCAGCGCCACGACCGGTTCGAATCGTGGCTCGTACGCGCCCTTGATCTCGATCTTCTCGGTCATGTCTGCTCCGCCTGGCGGTGTAGCAGCGTTAGGTCAGCGGTCCAAATACCGCGGCTGCGAAGTCGAGGAGGAAGAGCATGATCATGCTCGCGGACAACGCGGCCGCGGTTGTCTTCTTCAAGCTCCAGCTCGTGTCTCTGCCCTCGTCGAGGTGGTAAAAAATCGGAAAGCTCGCGATGAAATAGAGCGAATAGAAAAGCGAGCCGTACGCAAGCATCCGCTCCATGTCCTTGTAGTAGAATTGGCTCTCGATCCAGGGGTTGGCCATCGCCCTGGTCTCCATCCACGCCCAGAAATAGGCGACGACGAACAGCAGAACTGGCCACAATACAGTGCCGATCGGAAGGCCGGACGTGCGTATGCGTCGCAGCACGACGACCGCGGTGGTGTGATAGGTGAGGAAGTACGCCTGCGTGAGCAGGTACATGAGCACAGGTACGCGCTGCTCTCCCGATCCGACGAGGGTGGCGTCGAGGTTCAGCTCAATCGCCGGATAGTCGTAGACCATCCCGAGGACGTCGAAGAAGTACTCGGAGCCAAAGTAGTTGGCGGCAAAGTTGAAGATGGCGATATAGAGATTCGCCTTAAACCAATAGGTCTGATACCAGCGCCGGCCGATCGGTCGTTCGTCACGGATGAGCGCGGGCACGACGACGAGGGGAGTAGCGACCGCGATGCCAATCGCCATGAAGCCCCATTCGCCGATTTCTTCGGTGAGACCGAAACCCATCACGGACGCCATCAAGCCCATCCAGAGCGGCGAATAGGCCAGGAAGAACTTCTCTCCCCAGGCCTTACTCGGGTTGTCGGAGAACCAGCGAGGATCGCCAACCGATGCCGTCATGCTATCGCTTCGGCTGCCGGTTCTTGCCGAAGAGCGGCTTGGTGTGAACGGTGGCGCCGACCGTGATGTACCAGTCATCCGCGACGTTGAACGTCTCCAGGCCGGGCGGTGCGTTGGCAGTCATCAACGGTGTGAACCCAAACTGGGCGAAAATGTCGGCAAGCACCTTGCCCTCGTACGTATAACCTCCGCCAAGGTAGGCCGGGATCTCCACGACGTTCTTGACGTCCGTGCCGCCGCCTACGTTGGCCACGCCGACTCCGCCGCCGATCTCGATGTAGCCGTGGTCGGTGATGTTGGTGACGCTCGCCCCCAGGGCGGTGAATTCAACGGTGTTCTTCGAAGGATTGGGGCTGAACGCCGCGTACTTGTCGCCATTGCGATATCGAATGCCGAGGTTTGCGTCCAACGTAAAGAGGCCGAAGAGCTCGAAGATGCGGAGCGGAAGGCCGGCCGCGAGCTGGAAGTCGGTGTTCGATGGAAGGACGAGTGTGAGGTCGACGGCAGCCTGAGCCACGTCACTTTGTGCGTACGTGTATCGGGCATAGATCGGGATGTCGCCGTAGCTGGCCTGCGGAGAGAAGATCACCGCGATCAGGCTGTTTCCTCCGGGCGCAGGGACGTTGCCCGTCAGCTCCGTGCTCACCCCGACCTCGAGCTTCTCGATGGGGCTAACCGCGCCGCCGATGTCCAATGAGGAGAACGTGCCTGACCCTGTAACGCCCCCGACGGTGAGCCGGCCGTCGGCACGAACCATCCCTTCGTTGAGCACCAGCGGCCGTCGCGCGAACCGCACCGGGTACGCCCCCGCAAACATTGCCATAGGCTTTTCTTCTTGCACCGTAGACGCAGGCGCGCTCGGGTTCTCCACGGACTCGACGACTTCCTCTTCGGCTTCGGCGTGAGCCGCTTTGGCGGGTCCGAGTAGAAGCCAGCCGCAAAGGAGCGCAACTCCAACCAAATACTGACGCTTGACCATACCCACTCCCATCGACCGAGGAGCTGTATCCCAGATGATCGGGTGCTTTGTCGATTGAAATCGGCCCAGCCGAGGGGCGCCGGATCCTAAGCTCGCCGTCGGTAGCGAATTCGGATTGGAGGCTTCGGCCCGAGCACCAACCCTTGGAAGTCGGTCTCGACGGGGTCACCGGCGAGCTCGAAATCATAGCGATTGAGTAGGACCGCCATGATCGTCTTGATCTGCAGAATGGCAAAGGCGTTGCCCATGCACTTGTGGCGACCACCACCAAACGAGATGTACGCGAAGGGACGCTTGTCTTCTTCGCGGCCAGGGCCGTAGCGGTCTGGGTCGAACGCGAGTGCGTTTTCGAAGACCTCGTCATCGCGGTGGGCGATCATGGGCGACACTGCGACCCAGTTCCCCTTCTTCACCTGATAGCCGAGGACCTCGCAGTCCTCGAGAGCTGCGCGAAGCAAGATGAACAGCGGAGGGTGAATCCGCAGCGCTTCTTTGACCGCGTTCTCGGTCTTGTCGAGGTCGCGGAGCGACTCGTAGCTGTAGTTCTCCGCGTCTTCGTACCGGCCGCGGACCTCTTCCCGCACTTCCGAGAGGAAGCCTGGATGACGCAGGAGCTCGATCAAGGTCCATGCCGTCGTGACCGAGCTGGTGTGGTGACCGGCGAACATGGCGGCAACCAGCATCCCCGTGATCTCATGGTCGCTGAGCTTGGTCCCATCTGAGTACTCGGAATCGATCAAGGTCTGCAGGAAATCCTCGCCACGATACCCGGATTGCTTTCGCTTCTCGACGATCTCCGAAACCATCTCACCGAGGCGCGCGCGCGCTCGGTCGCGACGCCGAAATGCAGGGATCGGGAGATACGGATGGATGTAGCCCCAGGCGACGATCCCGCGTTCGAGATCGTAGTAGACCTTGGAGAACTCCTCGCTCATCTCGTTGCGAAACTCGGTGCCTAGCAGGCAACTGCTCGAGGTGAAGTTGGTCAGCATGCCGAAGAATTCAGAGGCTTCGATCTCGCCCTGTTCGCCCCAGCTCGCAATCACGTCCGAGGTCTCCCGTGCGACGATCTCGGTGTACGTGCGCATGCGGTTATTGCGAAGCGCCGGGTAGAGCATGTGCATCTGCTCGGCCATGCGCGCAGGCTCGGCCCCGTAGGCGACGCCTTCGCCGAAAACGGGCACCATCATCTTGTACGCCGCGCTCGGGCTCAGCACCTCGTCCGGTAGGCGAAAAAGCGCCTCGTGCGCCTCGGGTCCGGTGAAGAGAATCATGTCCTTCCCGAAGAGCTTGAAGCGACCGGCACGGCCGCACTCGTCGTAGGTGCGCTGAAGGAGCCCAATGGTGTCCTTCACGAACGCCATCGTGTGGCCGATGAGCGGTAGGCCGCCTTTCAGTTTGGGCGGTCGCTGGGTTTTGCCTCCGGTGAAAGGGGTGGAGGTGGTTTCTGCTCGTGCTGTCACGTTGTGCTCCTGAATAGACTGCGGCGTATCTGGGTCTCAACGCGCTCGCTGAGAACGCTCGGCGCTTCGTCCATGCCCGATTCGACCCACGCGGACATGAAAACTTGCTGCATCGCGACCAAGAGCCGCGCGGCCAGCACTGGGTCACCGTCGAGCAAATCTCCGTCGTCCATCGCCCGTTGGATCACGGAAGCGATGAGCTCGATACCCTTTCGCCAGGCGTTGACGCGACCCTCGCTGACGTCGCCGGGGTCGGAGGCCCACGCGCTCGTGCCTAGGTGGATGCGTAGGAAGTCGGGATGTGCGGTGAGCCATTCGATGAAGACGCGGTTGCCCCGAATGAGTCGTGTCGCCGCACGCTCGTCGGTGGCCATGGCCTCACCCGCCAAGAGGAACAACTCCACGAGACGCTCGTCGTGGATCGCTTCGAGGATGTCTGCCTTGCCTTCGAAGACCGAGTAGAGGGTCCCGAGCGACAAGCCCGACGCGGACGCGATGTGCTGGATCTTCGTGCGCTCATATCCACCCGTGGCGAACAGGTGCTCGGCGGCGTCGACGACCAGGGTCCGGTACATCGAGGCCTTGGCGCTGCGGGCTCTGGCAGTGGCGTTCGACAAGGGATACGGAGAATAGAATGCGATTCTCTTTTTTGAAACCCGATTTTTGCAGAGATCGGCAAAGCTGCTTCGCCCTCCCCGATTACTGTGTTATTTCAAAGTCTTGCCAGAGCTAAAAGGAGGCATGCTCAATGCGAATCAAGGCGGATTTCGATCTTTGTAAGGGCCACGCAAACTGCATGGGCGAGGCGCCGGAAGTCTTTCAGGTCGACGACAAGGGCTTCCTCAACATCCTACAGGAAGAGCCTCCCGAAGAGCTCCGCGAAAAGGTCGAGCTGGCGGTGAAGTACTGCCCCACCGGCGCGCTCAGCATCGAAGAGTGAACGGGCGGCAAGAGGGACATCTGCCGATGCCGTCGGTGCGAGGCAGTTCTACCGAGCACCTACTCCCAAGGCTTGATGCTGAGGAACGCATCGGTCCGACTGAGCTTGCTGCTGAGACCGGTCGCGAGGTTGCGAAAGAGCACCACGCCGATGTCGGTTCTCTGTCGTAGGAGCGCGTTG
>JBATLA010000203.1:0-2163 GCA_049669945.1 Polyangiales bacterium
GACCAACGCAGCGTTGGAGTAGGCGCGCGCCATGTCGTCGATGAAGGTGACCACCTTGGCCGGCATCCCGAGCTCGCGATACGTCGCCTCGACCTCATCGCGCATCGATTCGCCGGTCTGATGAACGACTTGAAGGCCTCGCCCCGCAAAGCCTGCATGCGCGAGCGCACGCGGCACGTCTTCATTGAGCTTGCGCGCGCCCTGCGATCCTCCGAGGACCAGCACGGTGCGGGCACGCGACTCGAAGCCCTCTGGGTCGGCGAGCGCAAGCCGTGCATGCTCGACGAAGTCGTGGCGCACGGGATTGCCCGTCCAGCACGACTTCGCCTCGCCGAAGACCGCCTCGGTTTGTTCGAAGGAGATGTATGCACGGTCGACAAAGCGGGAAAGAATGCGGTTCGTCATTCCGACGTGCGCGTTCTGTTCGAGGATCGCGGTCGGTCGCCCGCAAAGAGACGCCGCGAGCAGCACCGGACCCGATGCGTAGCCTCCGACGCCCAGAACCAAGTCCGGTTCGAACGAACGCATGATGGACGATGCCTGATTCATCGCCCCGGGAATGCGGGCAACGCTCTTGAAGCGCGCGCCGACCCCCTGCCCCTTGAGCGGTGTCACCTTCAGCAGATCGAGCGCCTCCCCGCGCTCCGGAAGAATCCGGGCCTCGATACCGCGTGCAGTGCCGACGAACCTTACCTCGAGACCCGGCACTCGCCGCCGGAGCTCCTCCACAACCGCCAAACCGGGAAACAGGTGCCCGCCCGTCCCTCCGCCGGCAACCATGATCCGCTGAATCATCCCGCCCCCCCCGCTGCCGTTCGAAGCCTAGCCTGTGGCTGCTTGCGCTTCGTCGAGCTCTGCGCCTCCTTGGGCGTCGATATGCCAAAGCGAGACACGTTCAGGATGATCCCCGCGGCCGCAGCGTTGACGATGAGCGACGACCCCCCGTAGCTCACGAAGGGCAGCGCAAGGCCCTTGGTCGGGAGCAGGCCCATGGCGACCGCAAGATTGGTGAACGCCTGCAGACCGATGAACAAAGTCATCCCGGCCGCCAGGTAGCCGGCATACTCGTCTTGCACCCGCCAAGCAGATCGGAGCCCGCGAACGACGACCCAGGCGAACGCGCAGCAGAGGAGCACCACGCCGATGAAGCCGAGCTCCTCGCCGATGATCGCGCTGATGAAATCGGTATGAGCCTCCGGAAGGAAGAGCAGCTTTTGCCGACCGTCACCGAGGCCTACGCCCGTCCATCCGCCCGACCCAAAGCTCATCAGGGACTCCGTGATCTGGTAGCCGGCGCCCTGCCTGTGCTCGAATGGCTCGAGGAACGCCTTGATGCGTCGCATTCGGTACGGAGACGAAGCGATGGCCGCGTATCCGACCGGCAGCGCCAGCAACACACCGCCGAGCAGATAACCGGCTCGCGCGCCGGCGGCGAACAACACCACGAAGGTTAGCAGCGCGATCATCACGGCGCTCCCGAAGTCCGGTTGAGCGAGGCACAACAGCATCAAGAGGCCGGCGACGATGACGTGCGGCAGAAACCCGATGGAGAACGTGCGGACGCGGTGCGCCTTCTTCGCCAAGGAGTGCGCGAGCCACATGATCATCGCGAGCTTAGCGAGCTCGGCGGGCTGCACGTTCACCGGGCCGAGAGCGAGCCAACGGGTGGCGCCGCCCGCGCTTCGCCCGAGGCCGAGCGCGACCGCCAGCATGAGCAGGACCGCCAAGAGCAGAACTGGATAGGTCGCCTTCCTCAACCACTCGATCTTGAGGTGGGCGAAGACCGCGAGGACGGCGAACGCGAGCAGTGCGAACACCGTCTGGCGAATCAAGAAATGAAAGCCGTTCCCGAACATGTTGTTCGCGTAGACGGCACTCGCGCTGTAAACCATCACGACCCCAAACGCGATGAGGCCCACCAGCGTGGCGGTCAGACTGACGTCGATCGGTCCTGCCTCGAGGGAAGTCGGGGGTTTCGAGGAACGTGTCATGGCTGCCCTCCAAGATTTTCTACGGCTTGCTGAAAAACATCGCCCCGCTCGGCGTAGGAACGAAACATGTCGAAGCTCGAGCATGCTGGCGCGAGCAGCACGATGTCGCCGGCTCTCGCGAGCTCGGCGGCGTGAGTGACAGCCTCGCTCATCGACTCGGCCCGGCGTAGCT
>JBATLA010000204.1:0-4281 GCA_049669945.1 Polyangiales bacterium
GAACCACGCTGCTCGTCCCCTACAACGACGGCTATGCCCTCGAGAAGCTGTTTTCGGAGCGCGGAAGCGAGATCGCCGCTGTCATCATCGAGCCCGTGGCCGGGAATATGGGCTGCATCCCCCCGGACCCCGAGTGGCTCGAGACGATCCGCACTCAAACCCAGAATCACGGGGCCCTGTTCATCTGCGATGAGGTCATGACGGGCTTCCGCGTGGCCTGGGGCGGGGCCCAAGCCCGCTTCGATATCCAGCCCGATCTCACTTGCCTCGGCAAGATCATCGGCGGCGGCCTGCCGGTCGGCGCCTACGGGGGCAAGCGCGAAATCATGGAGAAAGTCGCGCCTGTCGGCCCGGTGTATCAAGCTGGCACCCTCAGCGGGAATCCACTGGCCGTGGCCGCGGGTCTGAGCACGATCGAGCACTTGCTCCGTCCAGGGGTCTACGAGGACCTCGAAGAGAAGGGCGCTCAGGTCGAGGACATGCTCCGACAGCATGCCGGGGTCGCCGGTGTTCCGCTCACGGTCCAGCGCGTTGGGTCCATGCTCACCGCGTTTTTCCGTGGCAAGCCGGTCCGAAATTGGGACGAAGCCGCCGACACCGATCGCGAGGCCTTCGGCAAGTGGCACGCCGCGCTGCTCGAACACGGCGTCTATTGGCCGTGCAGCCAGTTCGAGGCGGCCTTCATCTCGCTCGCCCACGACGCGGTTTCCCTTCAGAAGACGGGGCAGGCTTTCAAGGCCGCGTTCGCAGCCCTCTGACCTCGCGGAAAGCCAGGAAATTCAGGGGCTGAAGTGGTCCTCGACCAACCTTGACCCCACATCCCCCCATGCTATACGCCGCCCGCTCTTTGGGCGCGGCTCCTTGGAACTGTAGGGAAACGATGTGCTGGCTATGCTCCTCAACCGGGAACAGCGGGAGCAGCTCAAGCAGATGGGCAGCTTGTCCACGATTGGGCTCGAACTCGCCCTTTCGATCGCCCTCGGCTACTTCGCAGGCCGGTGGTTGGACGAGAAGCTCGGAACGGAACCTTGGCTCGAATGGATTGGCCTTGGTTTTGGGCTTGCCGCGGGCGCACTAAGCCTCTACAGGGTCGTCCGCCGCGCCCAGCGGATGATGGAAGAAGAAGACGAGAAGTCTCCGTGATCGACCAACTGAAAACGCAAACCCCTCGCTACGTCGCCGTATCCGCGATCGTGCTCGTTGGCTTGGCCTTCGTGCTGGGTGGGACTGTCGTTGGCGTCGGCGCCGTCATTGGCGGCGTGGTCGCGACCTTGGACGCGTGGGCGATTACCTGGTTGGCGAAGCGCATCGTCACCGGCGCCGGTTTCATTGGCAGTGGCATGGCCGCGGGCCTGCTCGGCGTGAAGCTCGTCGTTCTACTCGCGGTGTGTTGGGCGCTGCTCGCACGCTGGGGCGCCGACCCGCTCGGCTTCTCGGTCGGGCTCGGCGCATTGGTGATCGGGATGCTCTTTGCGGGCGTCGATCTTGCGATTCGAGAAGCAGAGACTGCGCAGAGCGCGCAGATGGTAGAGGAGGGCTAAGGCGTGCCACACGGCGAATCATGGTTCAGCTTTCTTCCGTTCCTCGACTCCCTCTCGCACTGGGCCTCCGGGGTTTTCGGAGCGAGCTACATGGAGCACAACCCGCACCTCGGGGTGCAGCACGTCGTCGCCTACGCGACCGTAGTGTTCTTCCTCATCGGCGTCGGCTTCTATGTCAGCCGGAAGCTCAAGAATACTCAGGATAAGATCCTCCCAGAAGGCAAAGTCACCTTCTACGGCTTCATCGAGACGATCGTCAGCGCGACCTACAAGCTGTCGTCTGACCTCATGGGTGCGAAGCCCGCGGCGTACTTCCTCCCGCTCATCGGCGCCTGTGCCCTGGTGATTTGGTTCTCGAACGCGCTCGGCTTGATTCCCGGCTTCCTGCCGCCGACCGACAATCTCAACACGACGTTTGCGATGGCGATCGTGATCTTCTTCGTGACCCACTGGTACGGCGTGAAAGAGCACGGCTTCGTGAAGTACTTTTCGCACTTCTTCGGGCCGAAAGTGCCGTGGTGGATCGCCTGGTTCATCGCCCCGCTGATGTTCGTCATCGAGATGATCTCACACGTCGTCCGGCCGATCACGCTCGGCATTCGACTCATGGCCAACATGACCGCTGACCACATGGTCCTCGGCATCTTCGTTGGCCTGTTTGCCGGCATGGGCCTGTTTTTCCTGCCGGTGCCCATCGTCTTCTATCTGATGGGCGTGCTGGTCGTTACCGTCCAGACCTTGGTCTTTTGTTTGCTCTCGGTGATCTACATCACCCTGGCAATCCAACATGAAGAAGAACACTAGGTTTCCCTCTCGGAAGAGAGGCTTGAGGAGGCTCCGGAAAATGAAGAAATTGGCTCTTCGACTTGTCAGCTTTGCTGCACCACTCGCTCTCACCGCGACCGCGTTTGCACAGGATGCTGCGTCGGACGCTGAGAATCAGGCGGTCGCGATCGCAGGCCGCGCGATGGCTGCGGGCTTGGCCATCGGTATCGCGGCCTTCGGCTGCGGCTTGGGCCAGGGTCGCGCTGCGACCGCGGCGCTCGAGGGTATCGCTCGCAACCCGAACGCTTCGGGTAAGATCCTCGTCCCGCTCATTCTCGGCCTGGCGCTCATCGAGTCGCTCTGCATCTACGCGCTCGTCATCGCGTTCCAGGTGCAGCCATAAGCCGTAGCTTTCGTCAGGGTTCGCCGATTTGGGCGTTCCCTGGCGGGTTACGCCTTGTCGCACCATAATCGCGAGTATGACGAGCGAGCAGGACTCAAATGCACCCATGGAACCCGCCACAAAGCGGGGGCTCCCCGGTGCGGTTAAAGTCGGCATTGTGTTCGTAGTGCTCGTGGGTGCGGCCTCTTGGTTGCTCTCGGGCAGCGACAACCCCTTCGTGTACTCGAAGCTGGTGCACGAGGTGATGGCCGAGCCCGATTCCTTCGAGGGGCGGCGCCTCCGCGTGGAAGGCGAGCTCCGGCAGGGGTCCATTCAGTTCCGCGAGGATCCCTGCGAATGGCGTTTCGTTCTCTACAAGGAGGACAAAGAGATGCCCGTGCGCTTCCCGCAATGCGTCGTCCCGGACACGTTCCGCGATGGCATGGGTATCCAAGTGACCGTGCAAGGTGAGCTCGGCGACGACGGCGTGTTCCTCGCCAACCAGGTGATCCCCCGTTGCCCCTCGAAATACGAGATGCAGCAGAAGATGGAAGCCGGCGAAGAGATTCCCTACGACCCGAACGCGACCCTTCCCGGCCAGAGTTAAAGAAACCCGCCTCCTGAGGAGACGGGTCTTCGCTGGTTTGGGCGCGCGCTAGTTCGCGTCTATCTGCTTGTTGCGCTTTTCGTGGCGCGCCTTTTCGCGCGCTTCGGCGGCGTCGATGTTCCGCGTCTGCTTCTCGTAGAGCTCTTTGACGCGCTTTCGGCGCGACTCGATCTCTTTCAGTTGTGCTTCGTGGCGCTTGTCCTCTTGCTTGGTCAAACGCTCCTTGCGCGCTTCCTTGGCGGCGGCGGCGCGTGCCTCCTGCTCGGCCTTGCGCTTCTCCGCGGCAGCCTTCTGCTTGGCCTTGCGCTCTTCGGCCGCGGCCTTGCGGGCTTCCGCTTCGACTTCAGCTTTGCTCTTGGCCCCGTCGGCTTTCGCTTTGCCCTCGTCGGCCTTGGCCTTGCCCTTGTCCTTGGCGTCGTCGGCCTTGGCCTTGCCCTTGTCCTTGGCGTCGTCGGCCTCTTTGTTGGCTGCGCCCTTTGCGTCTTCGTAGGCATCTGCGCGCACAGACGGCGCGCTCGAGATCGAGGCCCCCAACACGAGTGCCAACGCAATCAGTAACGATGAAACGATTCTCATTCCTTTTTCCTCCGGTGGATGCGCGGGCTCTATGCGGTGTCGCCCCCGCCCGCGTTTAGAAGTAACCCTAGGCCGGAACCGGCGGGTACCCAAACGCACCGGCGATTGTTGACCGCGAGGACTAAACAGCCGTACAGTGCCGCGATGAGCACGGTTGGGGGTGAGGAGAGGCCTTCGGGGAGGCGCTTTCGCCGAGTGGAAAAGCCTTGGGCGCGCCTGCAGGGCGCGGGCGAGGTGCTCGAGCGATGGCAGGTAGACGGCACATGGCGGAACGTGACCTGGAGTCACAGGGTCGAGCCGCAGGAAGCGCATTTCGCCGAAATGCCCAGCGGTTTGGCGCCCGCGGTGCAGCGCGCGCTGCGCAGCCGTGGCATCGAGACGCTCTACAGTCATCAGGCGCGGGCGTTCGA
>JBATLA010000205.1:0-1524 GCA_049669945.1 Polyangiales bacterium
ACCTTCAAGAGCGCCTGGTCGCGCGTCCAACGCTCCCGCTCGGCGTCGGTGGCGGAGTTCAAGAGCCGACGGAGCTCGTCGCCGAGAGCCAACTTCGTCAGGCGCGCGTAGCAGCCGTGAAGCGCGATCTGTGTTCGTGGATCGAGCGGATCGGCCGTGCGCAACGCGTCGAGCGCCACGAGGTCGGCGCTGAGCTCGGAAAGCCATGCGCCGGATGCGCCGACTCGACGTGCCCAGCCCATCAAATAGCCCAAGGTCGACCCGGCGACGTGGATGTCCTCGATCGTGCGAAACGGTTTGAGGTACCGCAGATAGCCATCGCCCGGCAGACGCTCGCCGGCCAGCACCTGCACGCCATCGAGCCGAAGCCGGGCGTGGACGACTTCGGGCACGAACGGACCGGGGGGTAGCTCTTCTACGAGAACCCCCGCACGATTGGCCGGAATTTGCACGGCGACGATGTTCGGCCGGCCGTCAGGTTTGAGGCCAGTGCGGGCCACGATGATCAACGTCTTGGCCAGGGTCCCGAACGTTACGAAGGTCTTGTCACCGTGGAGGCGGTGGCCCTCGCTGACTTCAGTGAGCGCCGTCTCGATGGCGCGCGGGCTGTTGCCCTGGGCTTCGGTTGCGCAGAGCGCGCAAGGCAGCCGCACGCCCGGCAAGAGCTGCTCGAGCGCCGCCGGATACCCGACTGCGAACGCGTGTCCAAGACGGTTGGCCTGGGCGGCCACCTGAACTGCCGCCGAGAAGGGCGACCTCCCCCGCGCCCGCTCGCTGGCATAGCCATCCCACACCTCGGGCAGACTCTGCCAGCTTGCGTCGGCCGGCTTCTCGGACAGGAAATCGAGGACGCTGAGGCGGCCGTCGCTCATGCGCCGAAGGTAGCACTGTCCCGTTGACGAGGGAGACAAAGCCCGCGATAACTACCTGTCTCGAATGGCGCCGAATCCGCCTTGTCGAGAGACGAGCAAGCACCATATTGGAGGAAAAGGAACACCATGGCAGACCTCAAGGGCAGCAAGACCCACGAAAACCTCAAAGCCGCTTTTGCAGGCGAATCCCAAGCCAACCGCCGCTACCTCTACTTCGCCAAAGTCGCTGACGTCGAAGGCTACCCCGAAGTTGCAGGCAACTTCCGCGAGACGGCCGAAGGCGAGACCGGCCACGCACACGGCCACCTCGACTACATCAAGAAGGTCGGCGACCCCGCCACGGGCCTACCGATTGGCGACACCGTCGAGAACCTCGCCGCCGCAGTCGCTGGCGAGACGCACGAGTACACGGACATGTACCCGGGCATGGCGAAGACCGCGCGCGAAGAAGGCTTCGACGAGATCGCGGACTGGTTCGAGACCTTGGCCAAAGCCGAGAAGTCCCACGCCGGCCGCTTCCAATCCCTTCTCAACGACGTCTCCTGAGCCGCGGCGTCACCTCGCGTGAGCGATCAAGAAAGAAAGCAGATCTCGTATTTGCCAACGGACGGGCTGAGCTACGACCCGACCGAGGCGAAATATTGGAACGAAG
>JBATLA010000206.1:0-5015 GCA_049669945.1 Polyangiales bacterium
GCCGCGCTCTGCGAGGCCGCCCGGGCGCGCCGCGATCGCGTATGGGGCATGACCCTGACCTATTCGCCGAAGGTGTTCCTTCCGGTGACGAACCTCTGCCGCAATCGATGCGACTACTGTTCGTTCCGACGGTCGCCGGGCGATCCCGGCGAATGGACGATGAGTCCCGACGAGATCCGGTCGTGGCTCCACCGCGCCCGCGATCAAGGTTGCGTCGAAGCCCTCTTCTGTCTGGGTGACACGCCCGAGACCGGCTTTCAGGAATACCGCGCGCTCCTCCGTTCGTGGGGACATGAGCGAACGGTGGACTACCTGCGATGGGCCGCCGAAGAGGCGCTCGGAGCGGGGCTCCTACCCCACACGAACGCCGGCATCCTGAGCCGCGAGGACATGATCGCGCTTCGCCCGGTCAACGTCAGCCTCGGCCTCATGCTCGAGAACGTGAGCGAGCGGCTGTGCGAGAAGGGGATGCCGCACCATCGTGCGCCCGACAAGCGCCCCGCCAAGCGGATTCAAATGACTCGGGAGGCTGGAGAGCTTCAGATTCCGTTCACCTCCGGTTTGCTGATCGGCATTGGAGAAACGGTCGAAGAGCGGGTCGACACGATCCTGGCGATTCGGGCGCTGCACCGCGACCACGGTCACATCGGCGAAGTGATCGTCCAGAACTTCCGCGCCCATCCGGATACCCCCATGGGGCTCGCCGCGGAGCCCGCGCCTGACGGCTTGGCCGCCACGGTTGCGCTCGCGCGTCTCCTCTTGGACGACGACGTGAGCGTCCAGGCGCCGCCGAACCTCAACCCCGCGTCGATTTCGACGCTCATCCGGGCGGGCATCAACGATTTCGGGGGTATCTCTCCAGTGAGCCCCGACTACATCAATCCGCAACACCCTTGGCCGTATCTCGATCGCTTGCGTGAGGCCTGTGACGCGGAGGGCTTTGCGCTCGCGCCGCGGCTGCCGGTATATCCTTCGCACCTCGACGCGCCCGGGTTCATCGATGCCTCGCTTCGGCCTCGCGTCGACCAACTTCACGCGGAGCTTGCCACGCCATGAGCCACACCCTCGAAACCTGTTTGCAAGAGGTCTCGCATGATGTGCGCGCGATTCTCGAACGGAGCCTCGAAGGGAACGAGGTGAGCATGGCCGACGGCGTCGTTCTCAGCGGGGCCCACGGCACTGACCTTCACGCGCTGTGTCTCGTGGCCGACGAGCTTCGCCGGCGTCAAGTCGGCGACCGTGTGACCTACGTGGTCAATCGCAACATCAACTTCACCAACGTCTGCATCAAGAACTGCAAGTTCTGCGCGTTCGCCCGCACGGTGCGCTCGGAGCAAGGGTACTTCCTGCCTCACGACGAGGTCGCGCGCCGCGTTTGGCAGGCCTGGGAGATGGGCGCAACGGAGGTTTGTCTCCAGGCGGGCCTCTCTCCGAACCTCGAGGGCGAAAGCTATATCGAGCTCTGCCGCGTCGTGAAAGAGGCCGCACCCGAGATCCACATCCATGCTTTTTCCCCGGAAGAGGTGAAGTTTGGCGCCGCGCTCAAGCGAGTCTCCTATTCGGACTACTTGGTCGAGCTGAAGGACGCGGGCCTCGGGTCGCTTCCCGGCACCTCCGCCGAGATCCTCGACGACACGCTGCGCAAGACGATCTCTCCGACCAGAATCACGACGCGAGAGTGGCTCGACGTGGTCACCGCGGCCCACCGTCTCGGGATTCCCACCACCTCCACGATGATGTTCGGGCACGTCGAGTCGATCGAGGACCGGATGCGCCACATGGACCTCCTTCGCCGTGTGCAGCGCGAAACCGGGGGTATCACCGAGTTCGTCCCGCTGTCCTTCGTGCACGAGGAGGCACCGCTGTTCGCGAAGAGTGAGGTGTCGGGGGTACGCCCCGGGCCCACCGGCGACGAAGTCCTTCGCCTCTACGCGATCGCGCGTCTGATGCTGGGGCACGACATTCCCAACCTGCAGGCGTCGTGGGTCAAGGAAGGCCTCCGCACTTCGCAGCTGCTGCTGAGCTGCGGGGTCAATGACCTCGGCGGCACCTTGATGAACGAAAGCATCTCCACTGCGGCCGGCGCACGCCACGGCCAGCTCATGACGCCGGCTACCTTGCGGCGCGTGATCCGAGACGCAGGGAGATCACCCGTTCAGCGCGATACCGCCTACCGGGTCGTTCGCGAGTTTGGCGAAACGGCCGAGGGCGATCCGCGCGAGCCGCTCGACGGTGTCGTCGATGCGGACGCCGTGTTTGGTTCCTACGATGCGCTCACGGCGGATCCACGGTTCCACTACGAGCCGCGCGGTCTGCGCGTCGTCGGCTAGTCGCTGTCGTCCCGGCTTGCGCGTGGTAGGCTCGACGCACGATGAGCAAGTTCGCGAAGAGGTACGGCCCCTGGGCCGTCGTAACGGGCGCTTCGTCGGGGATCGGTACGGAGTACGCGCGGCGCATCGCGGAGCAGGGCATCAACGTCGTATTGGTCGCGAGACGGCGCCATCGATTGGAAGAGCTCGCATCGACGATCGAAGACATGTATCGCGTGGAGGCGCGCGTTGCACCCGCCGACCTCACCAATCGCGACATCGTGGAGGTATTGCAGCCGGCCATTGCCGACATCGAGATCGGGCTCTTGGTGAACTGTGCCGGGCTTGGGACGACGGGACCGTTCCTTGATCAGGACCCCGGCATGCAGGAGGCCATGTTGAATCTCAACTGCCGTGCGCCAGTCCTCCTGACTCACGAGCTCGCGCAGGGCATGAGGGCGCGCGGGCGGGGCGGCGTCATCGTGGTTTCCTCGGTGAGCGGCTTTTGCGCCGCGCGTGGAATGGCAAACTACAACGCCACCAAGGCGTACGACTTGCTTTTCGCCGAGGGGCTGGCGTCTGAGCTCCGAACCCATGGGGTAGACGTGCAGGCGATGTGCCCGGGCGGCACGTACTCGGAGTTCCAGCGGGTGGCCGGACTCGAGCCTAAGAACTTCGGCCCGCTCGAACGGTTGATGTTTAGAACGCCCACCGCGGTCGTGGCGACGAGCTTGAGAACGCTGGGCGGGCGCGTGACGGTCGTCGACGGCTGGCTCAACCGATTGCTGGTGTTTTCGATGAAGCTCATGCCCCGACGGATTTCGACCTGGGCCTTCGGGGCCTTCATGGCGCGTTTCTCAGCTGGCCGCTAGCTCCGCCGAAGCCGGGCGAGGTCGCCGGGGCGATCGACGTCGAAGCTGATCCCGTTTCGGAGCTGCACGCTGACGGTGAGCCCGAGGTCGCGCGCCAGGTCCCGATGCCGCTGGAGGCTGTCCTCGTGGCCGAGGCAGCTTGGTAGCACTGACGGGGGTTTCAACGCGACCACATTCGTGCCCTCCTGCAGCAGATCAGGAACGAGCACGACATCGACCTCATCGAGCAGTCGGCCCACGCTTTCGATGTCGTCGGTGCTGAGCTCTGGGAGGTCGCTCATACAAACGAGGACACTCGTCGCACCTCGCGCTTCGAGGTCGTTCAGTGCGGCGTCGACGACCTCGGCAAGGCCTTGGCTTCCCTCCACGTCTTCGAGCGCGACTGCGCCCAGGTGCTCGGCTTGCTCGCGGGCCTCAGTCGAGTCGCTCACGATTGCGACGCCATCGATGCTCGCCGACTTCTGCAGCACTCGCACGACGTGCTCGAAGAGCTTGCGGGAGAAAGCGGCGCGCTCGTTCGGTGGAAGGACCTCCGCGAGCCGGGACTTGCCTCGATCGAAACTCTTCACCGGTATCAACGCCCAACGGCTCATCCGAGGCTCCCTGCGAACTCGAGCAGCTTCCGGGCGAAGACTACCCGATCTTGGCGCGTCTGAATCAGGATGTTCGTCTCGAGGATGGGGAAGGGTGCCTCGAAGCCGTCGCCGGGATGCACCGCGTATCCGTCCAACAAGCCAGTATAGTGATCGGCGACCGCCTTGGCCGAAGCGGCTTGGCCGCAAAGCTGCGGGATCATCGAGGCGAGGGGGCCCTTTACGGCGTGACCACCGACGATTGGGCTGACCGCGACGACTTGGGTTTGCTCGAGCGCCTCGCGGACGCCGCGGAGCGTGAGGATCGGGTCGATGGAGACGAACGGATTGGATGGGCAGACGACCACCAGGTCGGCAGCAGCCAGCGCGGCGAGGACCTGCGGTGTGGCTATCCCGTCACCTCCGTAGCGCAAAGCCCTCACCTCGGGGGCGGCGCGTGCGCGAACGAGCCACTCTTGAAAGGCGAGCTCCTCACCGTCCTTCGCGACGACAGTCGTGGGCCGAGGCGCGTCGGCCATGGGCAAGATCGCCCGGGGGACTTTCAATCTGCGACATGCGGATGCCGTCACCTCTGTTAGCGAATCGCCTCGAGCGAGCTCGTGCGTGCGCATCAGATGCGTGACGAGGTCTCGGTCGCCCAGTTGAAACCAATCGTCGACGCCTCGGCGTCGTGCTTCTCCGAGGGCGTGAAACGTGTCGCCCTCGATGCCCCATCCGCGATCCTCCGGAGCGAGACCCGCTAGCGTGTACATGATCGTGTCGAGATCTGGGCTGATGTGGAGCCCCCAGTGCTCGAAGTCATCGCCCGTATTGACGACGACCTGAAGTGCGCCTTCGGGCAGGGCGCGATCGAGTCCGTCGACCAAGCGCGCGCCTCCGACACCTCCTGCGAGCGCGACGACGGAACGATGTGAGGTTGCGCTCATGCGTAGAGGTCGTTTTCGGGATCCCGAAGGAGCGCCTTCGACGTCTCTTCCGATGGCGGGAATGCAAGGCCCCGCACCAAGGTCAGCGGTCGCCCCTCGTCGGCCTGTCCCGCGACGAGATCCGCGGCAGCGGCGATCGAATCAGCTACCGCGGACTCGGTGGCTTCCAGGGTGCGGCCATGCCGGTCCGAGGCACCACGTCTGTCCCAAACGGCTGGCAGCCCTGCAACACCGAGCGCGAATCCGACGGTTCCGCGGCGAAATGGCCGGCCCCACGAATCCGTGATCACGACGGCGATGTTGGCGGAGTAGTGC
>JBATLA010000207.1:0-3616 GCA_049669945.1 Polyangiales bacterium
GCGCTGTCGATCTCGATTTCCGCGGTGAGTTGCGCCTCTTCGACGAGTTGTCGCATGGCCGCCTCGGCCGTTGGCGATCGACAGATGTTCCCGAGACAAACGAAGCAAACGCGAACCGGCATGACTACGGCGTGAGTAGCACCTTCCCGACGTTCTGGCCTGCTTCGATGTACGCGTGTGCCTCGGCGGCTTGCGCCAACGGAAACGCACGATCGACCTGGGGCGAGATCGCGCCTTTTTCGTACAGCTTCAGCAGGGCCGCGAACGCCGTCTCGGCCATTTCTGGCTCTTCCCAGAGCCGTCCCATGTTGACCCCGGCCACGCCCTTGTTTTCCTGCATCAGCTTGACCGGAGTCCACCAGGGCATGTGCGAGAACTCTCCGAGAACGTGGGTGATTCGTCGTTTCCCGAACTTGGCCATGTTTGCCCAGCCGAACGGGATCAGCATTCCGCCCGGACGGAGCAGCGAGTAGCCTTTCTTCCAATCGCCGCCGCCGAGCGCGTCCAGCACCGCGTGCACGCCTCTTCCGTCGGTGAGCTCGTTGATCGCTTCGGCGTAGTCGACGGTGTGATAGTCGATCGGGTGATCGCAGCCGTTCGCCCGAACGTATTCGTGCTTGGACTTCGATGCGGTGCCGTAGGTCGTGACGCCTCCTATCGAGCGGCAGAGTTGGCTCGCAGCCGTGCCGACACCACCAGCGGCCTGATGAATCAAGACGTGATCCCCGGGCCGTACACGGAGCACGTTGAAGAGAATGTGATACGCGGTCAGGTACGTGACCGGAAGCGCCGCACCCTCCTCGAAGCTCATCTGCTCTGGCATCACGTAGCTCTGAGACGCACCGACGCACACGGTGTCGGCATATCCGCCAAAGTGGGTCATCGCCAAGACGCGCTGGCCTTCGGCCCGATCGGCGACGCCTTCGCCAATCGCATCGATGAGCCCGGACACCTCGTAGCCGACGACGGCCGGCAGTGGCGGCGCGTCTCGATAGAGCCCTTGGCGGGCCATGATCTCCGCGAAGTTGATGCCGGAGGCGCGGACTCGAATTCTGACCTGGCCCGGACCAGGGACCGGGTCGTGGGTTTCCCGCAGCTCGAGGACATCGGGCTTTCCAAATTTGGGAATCCAGACTGCCTTCATGGTCGACGATTAATGCCCGTAAGAACGATGTCAAGCATACGCCCGGCGTGATAGGATCCAAGTATGGACGTCGTCCTTGCGCCCGACATATACGTGAATGCATCCGTTGCGCTGGGCTCTCCGCCGGAACATGTCGTCCGACGCGCCTTCGGCAGTTCAGGCAAGCCGAAGACTTCCGCCTGGGTCATGGAACGGGTGCAGTCGATGCTGCACGCCCTGCCCGAGTTCAAGGACGCCGCCGTCGAGCAGCAGATGAAGACGATCCGCGGCCTCGTGGACGTCGTCGAGAACGGCGATCACTTCATCGAAGATTGGGACGAAGCACTGGTCGCCCTCGCGAAAGCCGCAGGTGTGGGGCGCGTGGTGACCGATCATCCCGACCTCCTCGGCTCCAATGGCGCTCTCGGCGTGGAGTTCGTCTCGTCCGACCGTTGGCTTGGCGAACAAGCGACTCCACCACCGCCCCCGGTGGTGTGAATCAGACGCGCCTGCTACACGTGGGCTCCGATGTCCGACTCGTTTCTCCCGCAAAAGGACGAACTCAAGCGTCGCCTCGAAGGGCGCTACGTCGGCGCGGTCCCTCACAACCGAGCTCTGAACCTTCGGCTGGCGGACTACCGTCCCGAGCATTTGTCGCTCGCCCTGCCGTACCGCGAGGATCTGGTCGGAAACCCTGAGACCGGCGTGCTTCACGGCGGTTGCATCACGAGCTTGATCGACGCCACCTGCGGGGGGGCGGTGATCATGTCCCTGGTCGCACCGCGGCGCATCGCGACTCTCGATCTCCGAATTGACTACGTCCGCCCCGCGCTGCCTCACCAAGAGGTGATCTGCGATGCGCATTGCTACAAGGTCACCCGCCACGTTGCCTTCGTCAGGGCGACTGCGCACCACGGTGACAACGCGAGCCCAATCGCCACTGCCTCGGGCACCTTCGTCGTGTTTCGAGACACCCAGCGAAGCATCGATGGGGGCTCCGAATGAGGCTGCGAGACGCAGTGTCCGCCGTACGAGAAACCGGTGACTTCGGGCCGCTCCACCAGGCGATTCCGTATGCTCGCTTCATGGGAATCACGGCCGAGCTCGTCGACGGTGACGTTCAGGGCAGGATGAAGTACTCGGAACACCTGATTGGCAATGCGAACGTGCCGGCGCTTCATGGCGGCACGCTAGGCGCGCTGATGGAGTCGACCGCAATCTTCAAGCTCCTCTGGCACGGCGAGACGGAGGCAGTTCCCAAGACGATCAACATCACCGTCGAGTACCTTCGAGGCGCGCGGCCGCAGGACGTATTTGCGAAGGCCGTGTTCACGCGACACGGGCGCCGCGTCGCGAACGTGCGCGTGTTCGCGTTCCAAGACGATCCGGACAAACCGGTTGCGGTTGCCACCGGCCATTTCCTCCTCGTTCAAGATTGATGGTTCGATGACGCGGGTTCCGATTCACGGCCTGACCAACGGGGAGCTGCACGACCTAGCTCGCGAGTCGCTCGCGCGGGGGCACGGGTTTGCGCGGCGCATCCACCGCCAGGCCATGCTCGAAGGCCGCTTCGAACCAGAGGGTTTTGGCCTCGGCCGAGAGGCGTGCGCCGCATGGACTGCAGCGTTTTCATTCGAGCTTCCGGAGGTCGTCTCGGTCAAGTCCGACGAGGGCGAGCAAGGAGCGACATCGAAGATGGTCCTCCGGTTGCACGACGGCCTCGAAGCCGAGTCGGTCTGCATCCCGATGGGCAGGGACCGATACACTTTGTGCGTGTCCAGCCAGGTCGGCTGCAAAATGGGTTGCACGTTCTGTGAGACCGGTCGCATGGGGCTGCTGCGGCATCTCAGCACCGACGAGATCATCGCGCAGGTGCTCGTTGCGCGTCACCGGCTCGGATGGCCTGTCGGCAACATCGTGTTCATGGGCATGGGGGAGGCCCTCGACAACGCTGACAACGTCATCCATGCGATTCGCGTGTTGAACGACGAGGCGGGTTTGGCGATCGGTCAAGAGCGTTTGACCGTCTGCACCGTCGGGCACGTCGAGGGTATCCGTCTCTTGCAAGCGCAGGGCCTCAAGCGCCTCAACCTCTCGATCAGCCTCAATGCGGCGAACGACTCGCTCCGAAGCGAGATCATGCCGATCAACCGCCGCACGGATCTCGCGAAACTCCAGCAGACCCTGGCGAGCTACCGGCCGCGCCGCAACTTCGCGCTCGGTGTGAACTACTGCTTGTTGCCCGGAATCAACGACACGGACGCCGATGCCCGCGCCGTAGCGGAGTTCTGCAAACCCCTTGGCCGCGTGCTCGTGAACCTGATCCCGTACAACCCCGGCACCCAACCCCTCACCCGCGCGCCAGAAGACCACGAGGTCGAACAGTTCATCGCGTGGCTACGCGCCGAGGGCCTCCCCGTGCGCGAACGAGTGACAAAGGGCCGAAGCGTCATGGCCGCCTGCGGCCAACTGGGAAATCCCGAGGCCCGAAGT
>JBATLA010000208.1:0-2849 GCA_049669945.1 Polyangiales bacterium
AGCGTCAGCGAGAGCATGGACACCGTGGCCCGGGCCGTCTAGCATCGCGCAATGCGAATCTCTCCTTATTGGCTTCTTCTTCTCTCTCTCCCCCTTCTCTTGCTCGGCTGCGGTACTGACAGCAGTCCCGGGACCGGCGGCTCCAGCGGCAATGGCGGCGCCGGAGGGCAAGGCGGAAGCGGGGGGATCATTCCCGCTCCAGCGCTCGACTGCGATCCACTGGCGCCAACCTACTGCGCGTTCCCCTACCCGAGCGACTACTACACAGTCGCGGATTCGAGCACGGTGACCGGGCGTCGGCTCGCGCTGCCCGAGAAGATCATGCCACCCACCCGCAGCGGTCAACGATCGACCCCGGGCGCGTTCAACGAGATGGACGGCTTTTCGCCAGGGATCGCGGCGATGACGCATCTTCCCGGCGCGACGGTCACGGGGTGCGCCACGCCGGACACGATCGCGGACTCGCTCCTGCAGGACTCACCAACCGTGATCATCAACGCGGATACCGGCGAGCGTGTGCCTCACTGGGTTGATCGCGACGAGTGGGTCGTACAAGCGAAGATCCGTATCGACGCCGGCGAAGACAAGCCAGATTTCCCGACCCTCACGCGAAGCCTCGAGGAGCTTCAGCAAGAACAAGCCATGATGCTGCGTCCTGCGATTCGCTTGGAGGATGCCACCCGCTACATCGTCGCCTTCCGCGACATCGTCGATGGCGAGGGCGCGCCCGTCGACCCATCGCCGGGCTTTCGGGAGCTGCGTGACGAAGAAGCTTCGGAGGACGACATCATCGAATCGCGCCGCGCGCATTTCGAAGAGATCTTCTCGACCCTCGAGAACGCGGGAGTCGGGCGAGATGACCTCCAAATCGCCTGGGACTTCACCACCGCGAGTCGCGAGAACAACACGAGCGCGATGCTCCACATTCGCGACGATGCATTCGAGAAGTACCCCGACGGCGTCCCGTATACGGTCGAAGTGATCGACGATACGAGGGAGGGAATGGCCTGCCGGCTCGAGATCACGTTCGACATGCCGCTCTACATGACCGGCGGCGAGACGGGTGAGCTGCTCAATCTCGGAGACGATGGTCTCCCCGAGCAAAATGGAACCTACCCATACGCGGCGGCGATGTTCGTTCCCCTGTCAGCGACGGAGGAAGGCACGCCTGCGCCGCTCGTGGCGGTGGGCCACGGCCAGCTTGGCGCCAAGGAGCAGGTGTTCGGCTACAGCGAGCTATGGGCCAACTACAACCTCGCCGGCTTCGGGCTCGACCACAAGGGGTTTTCCTCAGACGACGTCTTGACCGTCGTCGACTCGATCCTCGGCGATATTGCCACGTTTCGACGGATCCCAGAACGCATGCACCAAGGGCACCTGAACTTCCTGATGGCAATGCGGACCCTGTCGCGTGAGGCGGAGGATCCGGACTCGACGCTGAACGACACACTTCAAAACGACTGCGGTGGCGCGGAGCTCGATGGCTCCAAGCGCTACTATTTCGGCGGGAGCCAAGGCGGCATCCTCGGAGCCGTCATCATGGCGCTCAACCTGGACATCGAGCGAGGGCTCCTCGCGGTACCCGGTCAGTCCTACAACCTGCTGCTCAATCGAAGCGGGAACTTCGACGAGTATGCAGGGCAGCTCTACAACCGGTACGACTGGAATGGGCTGCACATGCAAATGAACCTCGCGCTGATGCAGGGGCTCTGGGATCGCGCCGAGCCGACGGGTTATTCGAACTACATCCGCACGGATCTCCTGCCCGGCACGCCCGCGCACGATGTCTTGATCCAGGTCTCGAAGGCCGATCATCAGGTCACCAATCTCGGCGCGCACATCATGGCCCGCACCATCGGTGGCGTGGTGAATCTGGCGCCGTTGATTCGACCGGTTTGGGGCATCGACGAGAAGAGCGGATTGCACACGGGCTCCGCCATGCTGGAAGTCGACTTTGGCAACGACGAGCCGCCGATCACGAACATCCCACACTGGGCGGACAGGTTTCCCGACCCCCATGGTCGCGCAGCCGAGCTCGAAGGCCTAGGACCCGCGCTACTTCAGTTCTACGGAACCGGGCAGATCGAGAACCCGTGCACTGACGCCAGCGGTCTCAACCCCGGCCCCTGCGACGAAGACGACCTGATCCAGCCTTGACGCTGACCTTACATTAGTGCGCGGCAGCGCGAGCCCGAAGGGCGAAGCCCGGCGCAAAGCGCCGCCAAGCGCAAGCGAAGCGCAGGGCGCGGAGGGAGGATTACGGGCGGGGGTGGGCGGGTCGGATGTAACGAAACCAAACCAGGTGCCCGGTTCTCCCCACCGCCGAAGCCAGCAACGCCAACTAGATCCACCCCAAGCTACCAAACACGATGAGGCAAAGCGCGTCGAACCCGAGGATGACGCCGACAGCCGCAGCCTGGCGCTTGATGCACTTCATGTCGTGCACCCAGTACGCGACCACGAAGAAGGGGAAGTAGCCGAGCAGAAAGATGAGCCAGGGCGCGGAGCGATTCCACCACGAGTACTCCCAGGTCAGCGCGTCGACGTAGTTGAGCATGTACTCGATGAACACGGCGAGCGCGCTGAAGAACACGGCGAAGAACCAGCGGTTGGGGATCCCGACTATCTTCGCCTCCTTTGGAGGAAGCATGACGGTCGTCACGATCCCGAGGATGGCGAACATGAAGCAGATCTCGATATTGAGACCAATGAGAATCAAATACGCGGTTTCGCCAGGCGCGGCCCATGCGGGCGCGTAGCCGGTGAAATGGAAGATCAACGAGTTCCACGTCTCGTTGAACCAATCCATCCCCCAAAGTGCCAAGCCGGCGAAAACGACGCTGTAGTTC
>JBATLA010000209.1:0-3308 GCA_049669945.1 Polyangiales bacterium
GCTCGAAATCGCGAGGGCCACAACCGCCCCGGACGTCAGAACGATGACGAGCGCAAGGTCCCGGAAGAACCGCATCCGAATGTTCCGGGGCCGAAGTCGAAAAAAGTCAGCAATGCCAAGCATGACGGGCGAGCACGGCGTAGCCCCGCGCTCGACCCGCTGCAACCGCCTCGGCCGATCTCTTTGCTTGTATCGCCGGCCTGCAAACCTGTGAGCAGCTGGATGCATACTGGTTTGAGATTCCAGCCGACAGCTATCCCTACAAAGCTGGCGACGACGAAGTTGAATCCGCATGCCCCTAGGCGACGGAATGTGACCGACGTGCCAGCTGCCCTTCACTCGTTCCGCGCGTCGGACGGACGCTCTCCGGCGCTCTTCGAACACTCGAACCGGTTCGGCGTGTTCGTCGAGCCCCAGTGAAGTGCCGGCTTTCGGCAAAAGTACCAGCAGAGGTACCAGTAAGCATGCGAGGGCAATGGCGAGAGAGCTTTTGCCCTGGTTTTTCTAGAGGCGCCGGTCAGGATCGAACTGACGAATGGAGATTTTGCAAACCTCTGCCTTACCACTTGGCTACGGCGCCGAAGGCTGCAGTGTCTAGCGCTTCTGAGGGCGCTTGTCACGCAGCGTTTTCCACCTTAGCCGACAACCTGGGTGGCGCGCCACACCGTGCGTGGTAGGCAATCCCACATGACATCACAGGACTCTTTTCAGAGCCGCGTCACGATCCATGCCGGCGGCCGCCAGGTCGAGATTCACCGACTGGATGCGCTGACCCGGGCCGGCTTCACGGGCATCGAAACACTTCCGTACTCCATCCGCGTTCTGCTCGAAAATCTGCTCCGATACGAAGACGGCAAGACGGTGACCCGCGAAGACATCGAGGCGGTGGCCAATTGGGATCCGAATGCCGAACCAAGCACTGAAATCGCGTTTCGTCCGTCGCGCGTCCTGCTCCAGGACTTCACCGGCGTGCCCGCGGTCGTCGACTTGGCCGCGATGCGTGACCAGTTCGCCAAGATGGGCGGCGACCCGAGCCGGATCAATCCGCTCCAGCCCGCCGACCTCGTGATCGACCACTCGGTGCAGGTCGACAGCTACGGGCTCCTTCGCTCCTTCGAAGACAATGTGAAGCGCGAGTTCGAGCGCAATCAGGAGCGCTATCAGTTCCTCAAGTGGGGGCAGAGCGCGTTCGAGAACATGCGCGTGGTTCCGCCTGGCACGGGCATCGTCCACCAGGTGAACCTCGAGTACCTCGCGAGCGTCGTCTTCACGCGTGACGCAAACGGGAATTGCGTGGCGTACCCGGACAGCCTGGTCGGCACCGACTCCCACACCACCATGATCAACGGTTTGGGCGTGCTCGGCTGGGGCGTCGGCGGAATCGAGGCTGAGGCCGCGATGCTCGGTCAGCCAATCAGCATGCTTCTGCCTCAGGTCGTCGGCTTCAAGCTGACCGGCAAGCTCCGCGAGGGGGCGACCGCCACCGACGCCGTGCTCACAGTGACGCAGATGCTGCGGACGAAGGGCGTGGTCGGGAAGTTCGTCGAGTTCTACGGCCCCGGCATGGAGAGCCTGGCGCTGCCTGACCGCGCGACCATTGCAAACATGGCGCCCGAGTACGGCGCGACCATGGGCTTCTTTCCCGTCGACAATGAGACGCTCGCCTATCTGCGATTCAGCGGTCGTGACGAGGGGCATGTCGACATCGTGGAGCGGGTTCTCAAAGAACAGGGCCTGTTCCACACGGCGAGTGCTCCGGAGCCTAGGTTCACTGATTCGCTCGAGCTCGACCTCGCCGACGTGGTGCCCTCGATTGCAGGGCCCAAGCGGCCGCAGGACCGGATTGCGCTCAGCGAGTCGAAGAAGGCTTGGCACCAGGTGCTGCAGGGCTTCGAGGCCTCGCCAGACAAGTCCGTCGAGGTGACGCGTGGCGACGAAACCTTCCCCGTTCAGAACGGAGCGATCGTCATCGCCGCCATCACGAGCTGCACCAACACGTCGAACCCGTCGGTGATGCTGGCGGCCGGCCTGGTGGCGAAGAAGGCGCGCGAAAAGGGCCTTCAAACCAAGCCATGGGTCAAGACGAGCTTGGCGCCGGGCTCCCAGGTCGTCACCGAGTACCTCAACGCGTCCGGCCTGACGGACGACCTCAACGCACTGCGATTCAATCTCGTCGGCTACGGCTGCACGACCTGCATCGGCAACTCGGGGCCGCTCGACCCGGAGATTGCGGAAGCGGTCAAGGCCAACGAGCTGGTGGTCACCTCGGCGCTCAGCGGCAACCGCAACTTCGAAGGCCGAGTCAACCCGTTGACACGCGCCAACTATCTCGCGTCGCCACCGCTCGTGGTCGCGTACGCGCTCGCGGGCACGATGGACATCGACTTCGAGAACGAGCCGATCGGCAAGGGCTCGGACGGCAACGACGTGTTTCTTCGGGACATCTGGCCCTCGCACCAGGAAATCACCGAAACGCTCCGCACCTCCGTCAAGAAGGAGCAGTTCGTCGAGCGCTACGCCGTGGTGCTGGATGGGACTCCCGAGTGGCGCGAGGTGAGCTTCGAAGAAGCCGACCGCTACCAGTGGGATCCGGGCTCGACCTACGTGCGGCTGCCGCCATTCTTCGATGGCGTCGAGGCCGGCACGCCGGCGCCGCCCACCGACATCGAGGGGGCTCGCGTACTGTGCTTGCTCGGGGACTCCGTCACGACGGACCACATCTCTCCAGCCGGCGCCATCGCGCTCGACAGCCCAGCTGCTGAGTACTTGAAGGAGCACGGCGTATCCCCGCGCGACTTCAACAGCTACGGGAGCCGTCGGGGCAATCACGAGGTGATGATGCGCGGCACGTTCGCCAACATCCGCCTCAGGAACCTCCTGGCACCCGGCACCGAAGGTGGCATCAGCCGCTATCTGCCGACCAACGAGCAGATGAGTATCTTCGACGCCTCGATGAAGTACCAGGCCGACGGCACCCCGCTCATCGTGATCGCCGGTAAGGAGTACGGCACCGGGTCATCGCGCGACTGGGCGGCAAAGGGCACGTTGCTACTCGGCGTCAGCGCGGTCATCGCCGAGAGCTACGAGCGTATCCACCGCTCGAATCTCATCGGCATGGGCGTCTTGCCACTCGAGTTCGAGGCCGGCGCGAGCCGGGAGTCACTCGGGCTCAGCGGCGAGGAGACGTTCTCGATCTCGGGGATTTCCGGCGGCGTCTCTCCTGGCAAGGCCCTTTCCGTGACGACCGACACCGGCAAGACCTTCAGCGTGAAAGCGCGGCTCGATACGCCGCAGGAGGTCGAATACTA
>JBATLA010000210.1:0-4219 GCA_049669945.1 Polyangiales bacterium
TCACTACGCCGAGGCGCACAGCCTGGCGCTCGGGCGCCTTGCCGGATAGGCCGCAAGCACGCTCCCGGCGGAGATGACGACCCTACCGTCGGGTTCAGCGACCTGCCGCAGTCGTCGCATCTCGAGGATCCGATCCAACGATTAGGCCGCCTTCCGACCGCCGCACCGCCCCGACAGCGCTGAAGTGGTTGTCCCAGTCATCCCAACGCCGCACTTGGTAGCCGAGCGCCTCGAGATCGCCCGCGATGGCGTCGTGGAGGCTCGCCTCGAGCTCGAGGACGCCGGGCTCGGAGTCGTGCGGCGCGAAAGAGTCGGGCCACGTGAGCGAGCGAAACCGGGGCGCGTCGATCGCGTCTTGGATTCCCATTCCAAACACGAGGTGATTGAGGAGCACTTGCACGTTGGCTTGCGCCTGCATCTCGGCACCGGGTGTTCCGATGCTCATCAGGTGCGCACCATCACGCAGCAGCATGAGCGCGTGTGGGGTCACACGCGGCCTCTTTCCGGGCGCTAGCGCGGTCGGGTTCGTCGGGTCGAGTCGGAACTGCGTCATCCGGATGCCGAGCGTCAGGCCCATGCCGGGAATCATCGGGGACTGAGGAAAGTCGCTCGGCGTCATGGAAACGCTGTTGCCCGCGGCATCGATGACGGCGAGATAGCTGGTGTCTCGCCCGAACGCTGGCGCACCCGCGAGGACACGATCATCGCTTGGCGCCGGAGGCCGCCAGCCCGTTGCGCCGCCGTCGCCCTTCGAGATGCCCGAAGGGGGTAGCGTCCCAAAGGCTCGCTCGGTCATGCGGCTCCGCTGCCGGGCGGCGTAGTCGAGGTCCAGCAACGCGGCGACGGGGACTTCGACGAAATCGGGATCCCCAACCCACACTTCACGGTCCGCCATCGCGAGCTCGAGAGCCTGAACCACGGCATGGACGTAGGCGGCGCTGTTGTGCTCGAGGTCTTCGATTGGCAGGCCGTCGAGTATCTGCAGCACCATCGGAACGACGATCCCCTGCGTCCACGTGCCGTTCGTGAGCACTTCGTATTCCCGAAAACGACCGCGAAGGGGTTCCTCCCAGCGGCCCGAATAGCCCTCGAGATCGGCGTGCGTCATCAGCCCGTCGTGGCGTTCGTGCAGCGCCACGATCGCCTCCGCGATGGGTCCCCGGTAGAAGTAGTCGCGCACCGCGAGTAGACAGTTGTCGCGCTCCCCTCCACCGAGCAAGCACGACGCCTCCACCTCGCCGAGCGTCCGTAACGTACGCCCGAGGTCGTTCATGCGGAACCGGTCACCGACCACGATGGGCCGCCACCACTGACCTTGCGTGAAAACTTCGGCGTTGTAGGGCAGCAGAATCCGGAACCCGAGGCGCTCGAAGAAGTTGAAGTCGAGGTCACGCGCCATCGCATGGTGAACGGGGAATCCTTCCTCGGCGATGGCGATGGCAGGCGCTGCCAGCTCCGCGAAACCGCGTGTGCCGTGCTCCGTGAGCAGCGCGACGATCACGTCTGGCGAAGCAGGCACGAGCTGGGCCAGGACGTCGTACTTGGGCACGACCTCGTGACCCCGGGCGCGAAACTCCTCGATTGTCGCCCGCGCAGGTGCGGTCCCGACCCCGACGTAGCTCTGCGCCCTAGCCGTCGACGCATCCCACGTGAGAAGAGGCGCGATGCTCGGAAAGCTCGCTGCTTCTCCGTAGGTGACGTTGAGCACGAGGAGCCCCGCAACCGCGGCATCGAATGCGTTGCCTCCCTGATCGAGCACGCGCCTCATGGCATTCGCCGCCCAGGGCGTTCCGGCAACGACGGCGTAGTCACGAGCTTCGAGCGCCTTTCGGGGTTGTCGCGACGGGTCGTCGAAGGCCATTGGATCACGCGGACCCCGGGGGAGGAGCATCGCGATGAGCAGCGAAGTCGCGAGAACGACACCGAGACTCACCCATACGGCGTGCCGCTGGGCCCGAGCGCGCACCCCGCCTCTGAAAGCTTGGACCATGACACGGTCAGATTTGGCTAGAGGCGCGAAGAACGCAACTCGAGTAGAACCGTAGCGAACTCGCCCGACGGCTCGCGTTCACGCTCGGCCTCTCGAAGGCCGAAATCGAGGCCTGCCCCGAGCCAAAGTCGCGCCCGGAGGGCAGCGCGCATGCTATGACCCGCGTCGATGGGGTTGTGGCAGGCCATAGTCGTCTTCTTGCTGAGCGCGGCGGTGCTCGTCAGGGCGGGGGCGTCACTCGCTGGGTACGCCGACCAGCTCGCCGAACGGATGCGCATGAGCCGGCTCTTCGTGGGGACGCTCATGCTGGCGTTTGCCACCTCGCTTCCCGAGGTCGTCACCGACATCACCGCCGCACAAGCGCACGCCCCTGACCTCGCGGTTGGCGACCTTCTCGGTTCGTCGATGGCGAACATGGCGATCCTCGCGATCATCGACCTGCTCTACCGTGGACAGGTCTGGCCCTCGGTCGAGCTCGGACACGCGCGCGTCGCAGCCGTCGCGATTGGACTCACCGCTATCCCCACGTTGAGCATCATCATGGGGACCGAAGCTGGGATCGGCTGGGTCGGCTTCGCGCCCATCCTCATCATGGTGCTGTATGTCCTTGCGATCGCATGGTTCAGGCGGATGCCGCTTCTCGCGCGACCGGGCCTCGACGACCGCAGGATCCCGCTACAAAAGCCAACCGGCTGGAGCACGAAAGCCGCGACGTTCTCGCTCGGCAAGCTCTGGTTTGGCTTTGGTGTGGCGGTGGCATTCATCTTCCTCAGCGCGCCGGTCGCCACGCTCGCGGTCAAGGCCATCGCCGAGCACACGGGGCTCGAGCAATCGTTCCTCGGCGCCGCGCTCCTCGCGGTCACCACCTCCCTGCCCGAGCTCGTCGCCTCGATCGCATCGATTCGCATCGGCGCGTACGACATGGCCGTCGGCAACCTATTCGGCAGCAACGTCGCAAACATGAGCGTGCTCTTGTTTGCCGACCTCGCGTACACCGAGGGTCCGATCCTCGCGGCAGTCGCCCCATCACAAGCGATTGCCGGCATTGGCGCGATCCTCCTCATGGCGATCGCCGTCGCAGCCATCGTCGGGGAGTCGGAGCGCACGCGCATCCGGCAACTGGAGCCGGACGCCATCGTCTTGTTGGTCACCTACGCGGCGCTGATGGCCGCGGTCGCCTTCTACAGCTAGTTGCTGGACTTGCGAGCCCGCAACGCGGATTGCGCCGCCGACAGCCGTGCGACCGGAACTCGGTACGGCGAGCAGCTGACGTAGTCCAGGCCAAGACGATCGCAAATTTCGATCGATGCTGGGTCTCCGCCGTGCTCTCCACAGACGCCGGTTTCGATGTCCGGCCGCGTCTTCCGAGCCTCCGTGACCGCGATACGCATGAGCTTCGCGACGCCGTCCTCGTCGAGCGTGCCGAAGGGATTGGCGGGCAGAATGCCTTCGCTGAGGTAGCGCATGAGAAAGCCCGACTCGGCGTCGTCACGACTCATCGCGAACGTCGTCTGCGTGAGGTCGTTGGTTCCGAACGACAGGAACTCGGCGTACTCGGCGATCTGGTCGGCCGTGAGCGCAGCGCGCGGCACTTCGATCATCGTGCCGAACTGATAGTGAATCTCGATGCCCTGCTCTTCCATCACGGCGCGCGCCTCAGCCTCCAGCACCTCGCGTTGCCGTCGGATCTCGTTCACATGGCTCGTCAGTGGAATCATCACCTCGGGAATCGGCTTGATGCCCTCCCTGCTGACCTCACACGCGGCCTCGAAAATGGCTCGCACCTGCATTCGGGTCAGCTCTGGGATGAGAATGCCGAGCCGAACGCCGCGAAGTCCCAACATGGGATTCGCCTCCTTGAGGGAGGAAACCTTGTCCAGCATGGTGCGCGTCGCGGTGAGCTTAGCGGTGAGCTCCTCGACCTCCGGAAGCGTCCGAGCGTTGGTGACCCGGATCTGAAGGTCCGTGAGCTCACGCGTCAGCTCCTCGAAGCTCGGCAAAAACTCGTGAAGCGGCGGGGCGATCAGCCGGACGATGACTGGAAGGCCATCCATCGCGCGGAACAAGCCGGCGAAGTCCTCACGCTGGAACGGAAGCAATGCATCGACTGCCTCGCGCCGCTCGGCCAGAGTCTTCGTCGTGATCATCTGTTGCACGGTCGGCAAACGATCGGCCTGGAAGAACATGTGCTCGGTGCGACATAGACCGATGCCCTCGGCCCCGTAGGCT
>JBATLA010000211.1:0-4074 GCA_049669945.1 Polyangiales bacterium
TCGTAGTGCGGCGCGACCGTCATCAGCCCACGCAGCTCGACGTTCGGCAAGGCGCGCACGGCCGCGACGAGCGCGGGCACTTCGGCGGGGGCACATCCGGATTTCTGCGCTTCTCCGCCGACGTTCACCTGAAGGAGTAGCTCGACCTCGATGTGGTTTGCGAGCGCTCTCGACGAAATCGCCTCGGCCAGCCGCGCCGAATCGACCGTGTCCACGGTCGCGCGCGCGCGTTCGATGAGCTTGATCTTGTTGCGCTGCAGGTGGCCGATGAAGCGCCAAGCAATGTCGAGATCCTCGAGCACGGAAGCCTTGTGGGCGAGCTCTTGCGCGTAGTTCTCCCCAAAGACTCGGAGGCCCGCGTCGTACGCGGCTCGAACTGCCTCCTCCGGATGCGCCTTCGACACGGCGATCAGGGAAATCTCACCCGAAGCGCGGCCGGCGCGCACGCACGCCCGCTCGATTCGCTCACGGACGCGATCGAGCGCCTCTCGAATGCCTTCGCTCACGGCCATTGCTCCAAGGCTCCATGCTCGAGCAACAAGGAGACCACTTCAGCGGCGGGAAGCCCGACGACATTGGTGTACGAGCCTTCGAGTCGAGTCACGAAGCCGCTCGCGAGACCTTGGACGCCATAAGCCCCGGCTTTGTCACGAGGCTCGCCCGAAGCGACGTAGCGACGGAGCGCAGCGTCAGAGATCTCGCGAAACCAGACCCGAGTCTCGACGACGCAAGTTCCGACAGGACCCTGCCCCGCCCGACCAAGGGCGACGGCCGTGCGTACCACGTGCCCGCGACCGGCGAGGCGCTGCAGCATCCGAAGGGCATCGCCGTCGTCCGAAGGCTTGCCCAAGCGCAGCTCCTCGACACAGACGATCGTGTCGGCCGCCAAGACGAATGGCCCCTCGTGCGGCATGTTCGCCAGCGTGGTCCGAAGCTTCAGCAGCGCAGCCTCGTGCACGAAGTCGACGTGGTCCTCGACGTGAAGCGAGGCTTCGTCCGCGTGGCTCGGCTGAACCTCGAAATCCACTCCGAGAGTGGAGAGAATCTCGGCGCGGCGCGGCGAGGCCGACGCGAGGATTAGTGGGCTCACGTGCGGTCCTCCTGGCCTTCCATGCGTGCCCTGTATCGGCGTAAGTAGCTTTGGCTGACCTGCTCGGGGTCGAGCCGAAGGCACTTCGCGACCTCGGTGACGAACCCACGGACATAGACGGCTGCGGGCAGCTTCTCGAAGTCCTCTTCCTCGATGCAACGCAGGTAACTCGTGCCGACTTTGGTTCGCTCGCTGATCTGCTCGAGGCTGGTCCCTTGGGATTGCCTGACGGCACGCAAGAGCGCGCCGCTGAACTCGGTGTCCGGCGTCACGCTCGGTGCGGGCGGAAGCTCGCTGGCGGTCACTTCTTCCTCTTCGACTTGCTCGGTGCGCCCCGGCGCCTCGGGGAATACGGAGATCTCGTAGGGCCGCCGCCGCGCCGGATCCAGCAGTACGTCGTACGCTTCGTCGATGCGGGCGCGCGCGGCGTCGATGCCCTCGTCATCGAAGAGCCCGAACGTCGCCAGGTTCTCCGGGTCGAACACCGCACACATACGCTTGTATGCGCGACGAATCTCTTCGTCGGTGGCGCCGCGTTCGACCTCGAGGACGTCATGATGAGAGCTCTGCGGCACCTCGCGCCACGGCTCTCGGTTGCGCCGCGACTCCTGGGCAGCGAAAAGGCGCCGCGCGATCTTTTCGATGTTGCGGCTCGCCCGGCATCCGGGGCTTTCGAGCAGCAATGGTCGTCGCTTGCGAGAACAGGACCGCACGGCGTCGTCGTGCTCGACGTAGCCGAGGTACTTCAAATGCACGCCGTATCGCCGTCGTACCGCAACGGTCGCCTGATCTCCGAGCTCGAGGTCAGCCCGCAAGCGCGCTTGGTTGACGATGAAGGGAAAGCGCAACGACGCCATTTGCTCGCGAAGCGATTGGCCAAGCTCAGGCCACTCTAGCTGCATCAGTGCCGCAATGTCGGAAGGCGCAGGCGCTTGCCCCGCCTTGGCGAAGGCCACATGGAGCGCGCTCTGTTGCTGCTCGTCGCGCGCGAGCTCGAGGGCGGTCGCAGCGAATGCTTTGCGAACGAGTCGGTAGAGCCCGCTCACCGCGTTTGGCTCGGGTATGGTGAGCGCCAAGCGGTGCGAGCTCCGGCACCAAAAACGAATCGCCGCATCCGTCGCCGCGGAGCCGAGGTCCACGACCGCATAGTCCTTGTCTTGTTTGTCGAGACGGTTTTCGAGCTCGCGTAGCGAGCTTCGACGCGCGCTTCCCCGGTGCGGCTCGCTGAGCCCACCATCCATCCACCACAGCCCCGGGATCGGGCCCTCGACGGGCTCACGCGGCGCGAGCGTATTGATCGCGTCGTGATCCAAGGTCGACGCCAGGCTCCCGAGGGTCGCCTCTGCACCAAAAGTCGGCGTCGGCGCAACGTACGGCGCGACGCGCGGGCCGACGCCCAACATGGCATGGAGGTCGGCGCCGGACGGGTCGCCGTCGACTGCAAGAACCCGCTTACCGATGGTCGCTAGGTAGATCGCCAGGTTGGCGCTGAACAGAGAGGTTCCGACCCCGCCCTTGGCCCCAAGAATCGCGATCGTGGTCGGGGGCATCGAGCGCTCTTACCAATCGCTCGTTTCACGCGCAATGAAGCGACGTTGTCGCTCAGCGGTCGTCGATATCGGTCCGGCGTAGTGGGAACGGGTAGAATGGCGGATGCGTGCTTTCGAGGGAGGCCTCTTCCGACTCGCTCGCTTCGGCCTCTACGGGTGGCTCCGCGGCGCTCCAGCGGCCCAGGCCCGAAGCTCGCCGATTGCTGGCTTCCGAGGTCTTCATTTGTAAGCGCCCGATAGGCGCGCTCATCCGTGGTTGCGTGCTCATTCCCCTCCGATCCAATCCGTGCGCCTTTAATCTTACCGGATGTTTCCAATGCAAGCACAACAGCAGAGCGCAGCGAACGCAAGACTGGTAGATTCCCTCACAATCGTGGGGTCGAAAGAGGCAGAACAGGTGCTCGAGGGCGTGGTCGAGGACGTCCTTTTCCGCAGTGATGACGGCACGTTCACGGTGATTCGTCTCGGTTCCGACGAGGACACGGGCCCACTCGGAAGGCGCACGGCCGTGGGCGATTTGGGGCAGATCGCGGCTGGTGAGAACGTACGCCTCGTGGGGCGGTGGACCGAGCACGCCGTCTACGGCCCTAGGTTTCGCGTGGCCTCGTTCACGCCCACCATCCCGGCAACCGAGAAAGGAATGATCCGCTACCTCGGCTCGGGCTTGATCCCCGGAATCGGGCCTGCGCTTGCGGCCCGCCTCGTCGAGCGGTTCGGCCCGGACACGCTCGACGTCATCGCGACCCAGTCGGCTCGCTTGCGGGAGGTGTCGGGAATCGGCAAGCAGCGCGCAGAGTCGATCGCCGGCGCTGTGCGGCAAAGACGGGTCGAAGCGGAGACGATGAGTTTTCTGCACGCCCTCGGCATGGGTCCGGCGACCGCGCGCGAGATCGTTCGCAAGTACGGCGCGGATGCCCCGCGCGTCGTGCGCGACGACCCCTACATCGTGGCCGAGCAGATCCGCGGGATCGGCTTTCGGACGGCCGATCGAATTGCGGATGCGCTTGGCATCGCGGGAGACGACCTGCGTCGCGTCCAGGGCGGCGTACTGCACTTGGTCGGCAAGGCCGTCGACGAGGGGCATGTGTTCGCGACACGCGAGCAGTTGAGTGCAGGGCTCGATCAACTCGACGTACCTTCGGACTCCTTGGACGAAGCCCTCGAACAGCTTCGCGCGCGCAAGCTCGTGACCATCGAAGGTGACGCGGTCTATCCCCCTCCCCTCTATCGCGCGGAGCTCCAGGTGGCGGACGGACTGAGCGCTCTTGCGAACCGTCCCAAGGTGAAGTTACCCGCGAAGACGTTCGATCACACGCTGAGCGAGACGCAGCGAAGCGCGGTGGACGCGTCCCTTGGCACGCACCTGTTGGTGCTCACCGGGGGGCCGGGTACGGGAAAGACCACGACGGTCCGTGCCATCGTGCATGCCCACAC
>JBATLA010000212.1:0-5215 GCA_049669945.1 Polyangiales bacterium
GCACTACGCACACACGGTTGGGCCCTGCGACCCGGGCGCGCGCGACTGCGATGCTGGCCGCGTACAACAGCTCGCTGTGTGACCGAACGCGGCCGCTCGGGAAGAGCCCGATGCCGATCGCAATCGCCAAAGCGACGCTGCGCTCGCCAACTGGAAAGGGACGAAGCGCGACCTCAGAAACGAGCCGGTCTGCGAGAGTGAGCGCTCGTGCCGGCCGCGTGTTCGGCAGAATGAGCCCGAACTCCGCCGTTCGAAACTGCGCGGCGACGTCGGTCGCCCGAATCGTTCGTTGCATCCGGTCCGACACCTCGCCGAGGACCTGTGCGGCCGCGTCGGCGCCGTTGTCGGACACGAGCTCGCGAAAATCATCGACCGCGAGGATGCAGCATGCAAGCGGGTCGAGGTGACGCTGCGCTTGATCGAACTCCCTCTCCAGGCATTGGTGAAAGTAGCGGTGGTCGGGTAGGGCACGCAGCTGGTCGTGAAACGACGTGTAGTGGATCTCGTTCTTGGCGAACTGCACGTCGTCGTGCGCGCGCTTGACCCGGAGCATGTTCTCGATGCGAGCGAGGAGCTCGTCGTCTTCGAACGGTTTGGCGATGTGATCATCGGCCGAGGAGCGGGAGCCGAGCCTTCTCCCGCCCGTCTCGCCAGGTGCGGTCAGCAGGATGACGGGCACGAAGCGGTCTTTGGTGATCGTCTTGATCACTTTGCAGGCGTCAATGCCGTTGAGTCCCGGCATGTTGACGTCGAGGAGCACCAGGTCGACGGACTGCGCCCGGACGGCGTCGATGGCCTTTTGGCCGTTGTGCGTCGGAACGACCGTCGATCCTTGCGCGCGAAGCAGTCGGGAGATTCGTTCGCACGTCGCGCGATCATCATCGGCGACGACCACCACCGCTTTTGGAAATGGTCGGGCAGTCCCCACTGCGACAGAGTAGCCGAGTGGGGCCCGATTCGCGAGCCCCGTGCAGGCGAGTTTCCCTGAGCGCATGACGTGTCTATACTGCCAGACGACGCACGTCTCCGGTGTGTGGGGCCTGGATGGAGCTCAAGCAGCAACTCAAACTATCGCAACAGCTGATCATGACGCCGCAACTCCAGCAGGCGATCAAGCTGTTGCAGATGTCACGCATGGAGCTCACCGAGCTCGTGCAGGAGGAGCTGCTCGAGAACCCCATCCTCGAAGAAGGCGCCGATCCGCGCGACTCGAGCGCGAACCTCTCCGAGGAGGCGACGCCCGAGGTTCAAGCGCACGAAGCCAAGAAGGACGAGATCGATTGGGAGCGCTACCTCGAGAACCAGTCCGCTGAAGCCCCAATGCCCTCGGTGCGCCGCGGTCCGGACGAGGAGATGCCCGGGCTCGAGTCGACCCTGTCCACGTCGGAAGACTTGGTGGATCACCTCGGGTGGCAGTTGCGCATGGGGGATTTCGTGGAGGATGAGCGAAGGTTCGGCGCATTGGTGATCGGCAACCTCGACGACAACGGCTATCTGAGGACCGAGGGAGTGGCGCCGGAGGACATCGTTCCGCGCCTCGCAGCGGAGGCGGATCTCAATCCCGAGGACGCCGAAGAAGTGCTCGCGATGATTCAGCAGTTCGATCCGCTCGGTGTTGCTGCGCGCACGCTCGAAGAATGCCTGACGATTCAAGCCAAGCACTACGGCATGGACGACTTGGTGCTCAACGTGATTTCGGATCACCTCTCGGGTCTCGAGAAGCGACGCTACCCCGCGGTGGCCAAGGCGCTCGGCTGTCCACTCGAAGAGGTCTACGACGTTGCCCAGATCATCGCCGAGCTCGAACCGCGCCCAGCGCGGCGTTTTCAAACCGAAGAGCCGCGCTACATCGTCCCGGACGTCTACGTTCACCGTGTGGGTGACGAATACTATGTCGTTGCCAATGACGACGGCATGCCCAAGCTCAAGATCAGCGGGTTCTACCGCTCGGCGATGGCCGACAACCCGAAGGCCAAGGAGTACATCCAGGACAAGCTCCGGAGCGCCCAATGGCTGATCCGCAGCATCGACCAGCGGCGCAAGACCATCGTCAAGGTCACCGAGTGCATCGTCGACAAACAGCGGGATTTCTTCGACAAGGGCATCGAGCACCTCAAGCCCATGATTCTTCGAGATGTCGCGGAAACCGTCGGCATGCATGAGAGCACGATTTCCCGGGTTACCAGCAACAAATACGTCCACACGCCTAGGGGCACTTTCGAGTTGAAGTACTTCTTCAACAGCGCCATAAAGCGGGACAACCATAACGACATCGCGTCAGAGAGCGTGAAGCAGGCGATCAAGACAATCATCTCCGGCGAAGATTCGAAAGCGCCCCTTTCGGATCAAAAAATAGTGGAGATGCTCGGGCAGGATGACATCAAGATTGCCCGGCGCACGGTCGCCAAGTATCGTGAGATGCTGGGCATTCTGAGCTCGTCAAAACGCAAGAAGTACTTTTAGCGGCAGGAGGTTCGATGCGTATCAGCTACACATTTCGCAACATGGAGTCGTCAGACGCCATCAAGAACTACGCATCGGAGAAGATCGGCAAGATCCAGAAGTACATGAGGGCGCCACTGCACGCCGAGTTCACTTTCTCGATGGAGCGTCACCTCCATCGAGTCGACCTGAATCTCACAGGCGACGGCCACCAGTATCCCGGCCACGGCCAGTCCGAGGACATGTACGCCACGATCGACCAGGTCGTGGACAAGATCGACCGTCAGGTTCGTGACACCAAGGCGACGGAGAACGATCGCCGGCGTCACAGCGGCGAGTCGCTGCGCCACCCAGAAGACTGACGCGCGTTGCACGCTCCTGATGGGTGGGGTATCGCCTGCCCGTCATGTTGGCGGAGCTCTTGCACATAGAACGCGTGCGCGTCGGCCTCGAGTCGTCCAGCAAGGACGCCGCCCTTCTTACGGTCGCGTCGCTGCTCACCATGCCCGAGGACGCCGCAAACGTGGAGTCAGTGTACGAAGTGCTCGTCGAGCGTGAACGACTCGCTAGCACGGGTGTCGGTAGCGGCGTCGCGATCCCGCACGGCCGGTGCGACGATTTTGACGAGTTGCGCGCCGCAGTGGCCGTGTGCCCGGGAGGCGTCGACTTCGAAGCCGTCGACGGGCTTCCCGTGCAAATCATCGTGGCGATCATCGGCCCGCGTTCAATGCCACAGAAGCACCTCGCAGCGCTTGCGGGGGTCTCCCGGGTCCTCCGCGACGAAAGCAAGCGCGCCGAGCTGATCTCCGCGTCAGACGATGCGCACGCGTATCGCGCATTGGCCGAGCTCTGACGGGCAGACAGCCGCGCGCAGCTCGCGTATGATGCCCGCGTGACCCAGTCTTCTTTGCCCCACGTCGGGCTGCCCAGCATGCGTGTGGAGCACGGCATCACGGTCGCGCGCTTGTTGTCGGAGCCGAGGCTCGAGCCAATCGTACGCCTCGTCGCCGGCCAAGGCGGGCTGCAGCGGACCATCAATCATCCGCGCGTTCAAAAGCCAGGACTGGCGTTGGCCGGGCACACCCACGGCGTCGCGCCCACCCGCGTGCAGATCCTCGGCGAGACCGAGATCACTTACCTCGAAACCCTATCGCCCGAGACTCAGGCAGAGCGGGCGGCGGTGCTCTTTGGTCTCGACCTTTCTCTCGTCGTCGTCACGCGCGGTGTCGAGCCGCCCTCGGCGCTGCTCGAGGCCGCCGAGCGAACCTCCACGCCGCTTGCCGTTGCGGAGCTGCGATCGAGCCGCTCGATCCAAACCGTTCACCTCGTCCTCGATGGAATCCTCGCTCCCTCCGAAACACGCCACGGCGTGCTGATGGACGTCCATGGGATCGGCATACTGCTCCTCGGCCCGAGCGGCATCGGCAAGAGCGAGTGCGCCCTCTTTTTGGTCGAACGTGGGCATCGCTTCGTCGCTGACGACCAGGTGATCCTCTCCCTCCTGCCTTCGGAGCAACTCCAGGGGCGGGCACCGGCGCCGCTTCGCAATCATCTCGAGGTTCGCGGCATCGGCATCATCAACGTGCGCGACCTGTTCGGTGCCAACTCGGTGCGAACCGAAAAGACGGTCCAGATGGTGGTCGAGCTTTGCCCCTGGAGCGACGAAGAGGAGTACGACCGCCTCGGGCTCGAGGAATCGACCGTTGAGATCCTTGGTATCGACGTGGCGTTTCTTCGCATTCCGGTTCGCCCTGGCCGGAACATGGCGGTCATTCTCGAAGTTGCCGCGCGCAATCACATTCTGAAGGCGGCGGGACACCACGGTGCCAAGGCGTTCATCGACACGCTGATGGGAGATGTGGACGATCCTAGCTCGGGGCGGTCTCAATGAGCGGGGAGCCCCAAGTCGTCGTCGTCACGGGGTTGTCGGGCGCGGGGCGAAGCACGGCGCTTCGCGTTCTCGAAGACGCTGGTTTCTTCTGCGTCGACAACCTTCCGCCTGCACTGGCCCCAGAGCTGCTCGCGTTGGCTCACCAGGAAGGCAAGCTCAAACGCGTGGGGTTGGGGATCGATGTCCGCACGGGCGCGTTTCTGAGCGGGGCCGAAAAGACACTTTCGGCGCTCGAAGCCGAAGGGCACGAGGTCCAAGTCGTCTTTCTCGACTGCGCCGACGAAGTCTTGGTGCGCCGCTTCAGCGAGACGCGTAGGCCACACGCACTCGCTCGGGATGGCGATTTGCACCATGCGATTGCCGGAGAACGTGAGCGCTTGGCTGGGCTTCGCGCCCGCGCGAACATCGTCATCGACACGACCGAGCTCAATGTGCACGACCTTCGGCGACATCTGATCGACTACATAGGTCGCGGGGCGGATCGCCCCTCGATGGTGGTACGGCTGCTTTCGTTTGGCTTCAAATACGGGATTCCGATCCATGCCGACCTGGTGTTCGACTTGCGGTTCTTACCGAACCCTCACTTCGTCGAGGAGCTCCGCCCAAAGACCGGGATGGATGCCGAGGTTTCGAAGTACGTTCTCGACGCACCCGATACGCAGGAGCTCCTTTCGCACTTGAGGCCACTGCTCGATTTCACGCTTCCGCGGTACGCCCGTGAAGGGAAGGCCTATCTGACGATCGCGCTAGGGTGCACCGGCGGGCGGCATCGTTCGGTTGCGCTGGCCGAGGAGCTCGGGCGCCAGCTCGGAGGCGCGCACGAGGTCGTCGTGTCCCATCGAGATGCGGAACGGGCACAACCGTGACGGCAGTGCTCAGGGC
>JBATLA010000213.1:0-1909 GCA_049669945.1 Polyangiales bacterium
CTCGAACGGCAGCCCAGCGCAGCAAGCGCAATGACTGACACCGTCATCAACTGTTTCATTCTCATCGACATCTGCGCGTCACGCCTCACCCAACGAACCCGAAATACCGGAGGCCTTCTAGCACACCCCGCGCGTAGGAGTTCTCGGCGAAATAGATCTTCTCGCTGAGCCCGCGGAGCGTCGACTCCGCCTCGAGATCGTCCTTGAGCGCTGCGTCTGCATTGCCAACCACGATCACCTTGAAACCTGCCAACATGGCTGCCTTGTCATTGCCGGAATCTCCAGCGTAGACCAGGTGGTCTTCTTCGATGCCGGCGTGTTCATGCAGGTATCGCACGGCGTAGTCCTTGGCGACGCCGGCCGGGAGCACGTCGAGCAGACCGCGCCCGGACACCGGGTCGAAGCTCGCGACGAGATTCACCTCGGCGCCGGCCGCCTCGAGTCGCCTGCGAACGGGGTCTACGAACAGCTCGTGCCGCCCATCGGTGTAGTAGCTGACCTTGAACTCCGCCTGCTTCTCGTCTTCCTGGAGCACGATGCCTTCTACTACGCCAATCGCGGCGCGTACGTCGTCCCCGTCGAGCCCGCCAAGCGCGGCCTTCATCTGCCCACGATAGTCCGCGTCCGCTTCGAAGCGATCGCCAGATTTGCGGTACACACTCGTACCGACATCGCAGACGAACCAATCAGGGCGCGGGAGACCCACCTCGGCGATTCCGTCCTCGGCCAGCGAAAGATGCCGCCCGGTCACGTAGGCGAGTCCGAGGCTTGGTGTGGCTCTTGTCGCAGCGACGAAATCCTCGACCTCGCGCAAACGATTCGCGTCCCGTTCGAGCGGAATCAGCGTGCCGTCCAAATCAGACGCGAGTAGGGTACGTGTTATGCTCATCTCGACGTGAGCCTAGCCAGGACCGAGGCCACCCGCACCCAGGAAACCTGAGAGCCCGTGCACCGTTCCCACAACCGACCAGTCATTTTCGGCGAGGTGCTGTTCGACCATTTCCCGGACGGCAGCCGCGTTCTCGGAGGCGCTCCCTTCAACGTGGCGTGGCACCTCAGGGGCTTCGGCGCCAATCCGCTGGTGCTGAGCGCCGTCGGCGAAGACGACGAAGGGCGCGAGGTCCTCGCAAGGATGACGAGCTGGGATCTGATGACGCATGGGGTACAAGCCGACCCCGCCCATCCCACCGGCCGTGTCACCGCCTCCGTGCTCGATGGCGAGAATCGCTTCGAGATCGCGCCCAAGCAGGCTTGGGATTTCATCCGAACGGAACCTGCGCTCCGTTGCGCCCTCGAAGAGCCTGCCGGGCTGCTCTATCACGGCACCCTCGCACTTCGGGGCGAGGAGAGCTGGGGGTCGCTTCGCGCCCTGCAGGGGAAAGTCGACGCGCCATCATTCGTCGACATCAATCTGCGCGAGCCGTGGTGGACGCGAGACAAGCTCGATTGGTGCCTCTCGAAGAGCCACTGGATCAAGCTGAACGACGCAGAGCTCGCGGAACTGACCTCGCGACACACAGGCACGTTCGAAGCTTGCCGTGACGCGGCAATGGCACTGGCTCGCCTCCACACCATCGAAGGCGTGATCGTGACGCGCGGCCCGAAGGGCGCAATCTCGGTCCTCGGCGGCGAGCATGCATACGAAGCTGCTGCGGCTCAGGCGAAGACTATCATCGACACGGTCGGAGCCGGTGATGCGTTCAGCTCGGTCGTGTGCCTCGGTCTTCTTCAAGACTGGGACCACCAAGTCACGCTCGACCGCGCTGCCGCGTTCGCGGCTGACGTCTGCGGAATCCGGGGCGCGACCACGACGGACTTCGGTCTCTACGAACGGCACCTCACCGAGTGGGCCAAGGACACCAGCGCAGGCTCGATCAGCGCGCCGGGCCCACGATCGCTGTACGTGCTC
>JBATLA010000214.1:0-1618 GCA_049669945.1 Polyangiales bacterium
GCGGGCGAACGAATCCGCGGAGAAGAGAGCGAGCGATGACCTCCTCCGCGAACAAGCCGCGCTACGAACGTCCGGTCCTCGTCCGCCACCAGAGCGGCCTGATGAACAAGTTCGGGCGCGTCCGAACCATGCGCCCCCAGACGCACATCGACGGCGTGGCCGTGAAGGACCTGGTGGCCACCTACGGATCTCCGCTCTTCGTCTTCTCCGAGAAGACCCTCGTCTCCCGATATCGAGAGCTTCGCGACGCCTTCTCCCTTCGTAGCCCACGTGTCCGGATCGCCTGGTCGTACAAGACGAACTACCTCTACGCGATCTGCCGGGTCTTCCATCGCGAAGGGGCATGGGCCGAGGTCGTGAGCGAGTTCGAATACGACAAGGCCCTCCACCTGGGCGTCGCTCCCGAGCAGATTCATTTCAACGGCCCGTACAAACCCGAGCCCATCTTGGAGCGCGCCCTCCGGGACGGGGCCATCGTCCACCTGGATCACTTCGACGAGCTCGCGACCGCGGAGCGCATCGCCGAGCGCCACGGGATCAAGCCCAGGGTCGCCCTCCGACTGAACCTCGCAGTGGAGGGGATCCCCGCATGGACGCGCTTTGGCTTCAACCTCGAGAGCGGGCAAGCCAAGATGGCCGTGGCGCGGCTCGTCGGCGGTCGACAACTCGACTTGGTGGGCCTCCACTGTCACCTTGGGACCTTCATCCTCGAGCCCGAGGCCTACGGGCAGGCCTCCGCGAAGCTCGCCCGCTTCGCCAACGATCTCCGCCGCGAGTACGGGATCACCCTGGAGTTCCTCGACCTCGGCGGCGGATTCGCCTCGCACAACAAGCTCAAGGCGCAATATCTCCCGGCCGAGCAGGCTACCCCCTCCTTCGCTCGCTACGCGGAGGCGATGGCCGACGGGCTTCAGGAGCTGAGTTATCCACCAGAGGCCCAGCCAGCACTCGTCCTCGAGACTGGCCGAGCGCTGGTCGACGACGCGGGCTACCTCGTGACCACGGTCCACGCCAACAAACGTCTCCCCGACGGACGACGTGGCCTCGTCGTCGACGCCGGCGTGAACAGCCTCTTCACCTCGTTCTGGTACGACCACGATCTGGTCCCAGCGCAGGAGTTCGGCAGCACCGCTGAGCCGACGGTGGTCTACGGTCCGCTCTGCATGAACATCGACGTCGTCAGGGACACGCTCCTCTTCCCGCCCATGGACGTCGGCGATCACCTCGTCCTTCGCAACGTCGGCGCCTACAACGTCACGCAGTGGATGCAGTTCATCACCTACCGTCCGGCGGTCGCGCTCATCGGACGCGACGGTCGGCACGCGATTATCCGCCGCCGCGAAGATCTGAATGACGTTCTCGGCCCGGAGGAGATGCCCGAGTGGCTCTGAGCGCGGCAGCGCCCTCCCCGCCTGGGCTCCGGGAGCGCGCCCTGTTCGCTGGCGACGCCCTCCTCGGGAGCTACTCGCAGATCCTCTTCGGTCGCTCACGCCCGGTCGGCGTTCTCTTGCTCCTCGCCACGGCCGTCGATCTCCGCATGCTCTTCGCCGGATTCGCCGCCGTGCTCCTCGCCCTGGGCACGGCCCGGGTGCTCGACCTCCCGTCTGAGCTCATAGCG
>JBATLA010000215.1:0-1868 GCA_049669945.1 Polyangiales bacterium
GCCGCTTGGCTCACACCGCTGGCCACCGTACAGTGGCGCCGATCCGACGCGCCGCTGGCATCACAGATGCGGCGCACCGATCAGAAGGAAACGGTCCATGCAAGAATCCGTCCTCAACTACATCCGAGCCCAGCTGCACGAAGGCCAACTGAAAGACAAGACCGTGCTTGAAGTCGGCTCCTACGATCGCAACGGCAGTGCCCGTCAGCATATCATCGACATGGGCAGCAAGACGTACACCGGCGTCGACCTGGAGCTCGGGCCCTGCGTGGACGAGATCTGCAACGCCGAAGACGTGGTCAAGCGCTTTGGCGAGAACGCCTTCGACGTCGTCATCTCGACGGAGGTGGTGGAGCACGTACGCGACTGGCGCACGGTCGTCGAGAACCTGAAGCGGGTGGTCAAGCCCGGTGGGTTGCTGCTCGTGACCACGCGCTCGCGCGGCTTCAACTACCACGCCTTTCCCACCGACTACTGGCGCTATGAAGTCAGCGACATGCGCGAGATCTTTGCCGACTTCGACATCGTCGACGTGAGTGACGATCCCGGTCCGCCCGGCGTGTTTGTCATCGCGAAGAAGCCGACCGAGCCGCGCCCGGCAGTCGACCTGTCCCAGATCGCGCTCTACTGCATCATCGTGGGGGGCCGAGTCCTGGACTTCACGCCAGCGCAGGCACGGACATGGAAGATCGAGTGGGTGGTGCGGCGTGCCATGGGGCGGCTGTTCCCCAAGCGAAAAGCACAGTGGACCGAGGTCCTTTGAGAGCCTAGTAACTATGAACGCCCTTTGAGGTTCGCGTCCCAGGCGACATAACAAGCTAGTACCGCGAAATTCGGCGCTCATCGTCCTCCCGATGGGCTAAGAGGCCCCAGACATCACCGCCCTCGAGGCGCCCAGGCCTGTCAGAACCGCACAAACACGTCGAACTCGGGCGAGATGGAGCTCAGCACCGAAGCCGGGACCACCAGGCCCGCCGGCTCCACGAAGAACGCCCCGTAGCCGACGCCGAGTCGGATGTTGGCGCGGGTCCAAGAGAAGACCGCTCCGGGGATGACGGCGAACGCGTTGTTGTCGAGGATGTCGGCCTGGATTCCGATGGTGGCCCCCGTGTCTTCGTCGACGACGATCTCGCCGCGGACGACCGTTTGGCTCACGTAAGGGAGCCATCGCGTCGTTAGTGTGAGCGCGACTACCCGTGACAAGCGCCACTCGAACATTCCGTAGATCTGGAGCATATCGACGACGGCGCTTCCGCTTATATCGCCTTCGAAGGGACGGGTGCCACCGGTTGCTTGCGTCGCGGTGTACTGTCCTCCGATGTGGATGCTGACACGCGAGCTGATCCGCACCGATGACGTGACGTTGATGGGATAAACGAGCCAGTTGACCGTACTAAACTCTGCCTCCGTCGTGCAAAGCTGACCGTCCGGATTGAGCATTGGGTTCGTGCAGGACGACACGCGACCCCAGAGAAACTCGACGGACACGCTGAGCGCAAATCGGTTCCGATTGATTAGGGTCGACTTGAACCCGATGTTCGGCGAACCGATCGTCTCAAATTCCTCGAGAAAGAGACCCGCAAGCCAGGGCAGGGTGTACGTCGAGATCTCCAAATACTTGAAGATCCCGTAGCTGAGCTTCATCGCTCCCAGGCGAAACTCTCGACGTTCGAGGCTATACGCCGTGGTGTCGAGAAGCCGCTCCTTGTACGTGTGATACGCGCGGGCCTTCGATGGCACCGCGGTTCTGCGGTTCACGTGGAAATGGGGCCACCTCAAGTCGGTGCCCTATGTGCCAATGGAGAGCGCCCCCGAGAGAGCCACCGACTGGTACACCGAAGAGGAGCGCGACCGGCTCCTCGCCGGCA
>JBATLA010000216.1:0-1728 GCA_049669945.1 Polyangiales bacterium
GCTTCGGGACCTGGGCGCGCGAGTGCTTCGCACCGACCGCGGCGGCGGGGTCGTCATCCGCACCGACGGCGAAAGCCTCGAGCTCAGTCGCTAGGCCCCGATAGGCTTTTCGTAGATGCGGTACCGCTTGTAGATCTTGCCGCCCACGCTCCGAATCGCGGCGTTGATCAAACGGTTGTCTTCGAGGGTCCAGCCGAGCTCGGCCCACTCATACCCCATACGGAGGCCACGCCTGATGAGCTCGTTGATGATCGCCTGCGCGAGCGGCGCATAGCGCCTCTTTCCACGGAGCTCGGTCCGAATCCCGAGCAGGATCAAGCGGGCCGACTTCGGCCCCTTCAGCTTCAGTCTCCAAAGGAGCTTGCCGATGTTGCCGGGGCTGAGCTTGCCGTCGAAGTCGTGAATCACCTCGTTCAAGTTCGGCGGACACACGCAAATCCCGACGGGCTGCCCGTCGATCTCGGCGAAGAACGAGAGGTCGTTCAGGATGAGCGCGAGGTCGGCGGCCATCTTCTTCGCTTCGGCGTCGGTTGCCGGGACGAAGCCCCAGTTGTGCTGCCAAGCGTCGTTGAAGACGTCGAGGAGGTCGTGCACCTCGTTCTCGAGGTTCTTGCGATCGACTGTGCGAAAACGGAACTCGGGTAACGCGACGATCGACTCCCATGCCCTCTGCCCGCGCGCAGTCGGCGCGACCACGTCGTACCACCAGCCGTAGCAGTCCTTGACCTTCTGCAAGCCTGCTCCCTCGGCCAGCTTGCCTTGGTATTCCCGGTGGTGGGGCGACATCAACACCGGGGGCTTGTCGAAGCCCTCGACCAGCAGCCCGGTCTCTTCGTTGATCGAAAGCGAGAAGGGCCCGCGCATGACCGACATACCCCGGTTGGCAAGCCAGTGCTCGGCAGTCTGCAGCAACGCCGAAGCGACCTCCTGGTCGTCGATGGTGTCGAAAAAGCCGAAGAACCCGGCGTTGTCCTTGTGGATGCGAAGATGCTCGTGATCGATCTGTGCAGAGATCCGTCCCACGGCCTTTCCATCCTGCCAAGCCGTGAAAAGAGCCACCTCCGCGTGCTCGAAGAATGGATTCTTCTCCGGCGTGAGGCGGTCCTTGATTTCCATGTTGAGAGGTGCCACCCAGGCAGCGTCGTCCGCGTAGACGTCGAAGGCGACCTGAATGAAGTCCTTCAGATCCTTGCCCGGCCGATGCTGCCTGATCTCGACGCTCATACCTTGAGGGGCCCGACCATCTCTTCAGGCTTGATCGCGTCGTCGAACTGCTCACCGGTGAGAATGCCGAGCTCGACTGCGGCCTCGCGCAGCGTAGTGTTGTTCTTGTAGGCGTACTTCGCGATCTTCGCAGCGTTGTCGTAGCCGCAAATCGGGTTGAGCGCGGTGACGAGCATGAGCGAGCGGCGAAGCTTGTCGTCGATCGTCTCGAGGTTCGGCTCGATGCCGACGGCGCAGTTGTCGTTGAAGCTCTGGCACGCGTCGCCGAGCAGACGCACGGACTGCAAGAGGTTGTACGCCATGACCGGCTTGTAGACGTTCAGCTCGAAGTTGCCCTGCGAGCCGGCAATCCCGACGGTGGCGTCGTTGCCCATGACCTGCGTGCACACCATCGTCATCGCTTCGCACTGGGTCGGATTGACTTTGCCCGGCATGATCGAGCTACCCGGCTCATTCTCCGGAATCCGAATTTCGCCGATGCCCGAGCGCGGTCCGGAGGACAGC
>JBATLA010000217.1:0-11479 GCA_049669945.1 Polyangiales bacterium
GGAATGCCCGCGTACCAAATCAGCATCCACTGCGAGAACGAGACGTAGGTCCAGAAGCAGACGAAGCCAAACAAGAGCTTGCCGAGATCGTGGAAGTGCACCGGGGTGATCGCGTCACCAGTGAGGCCGCGCTTGTAGAAGCTCAAGCCGATGAGGATCGTCGTCGCGAGAATGGACACCGCCGAGCCGGCAAAGATGATGACGCCGAAGATCGTCGAGAACCAAGCCGCCTCGAGTGACATGACCCAGTCGAACGCCGCAAACGTCAGAGAGCCCCCGAAAAGGATCAACGACGCCGGCGCCAGGCTCTGCATCCGCAGCGTGTGCCTGGGGTCGCGATCGTCGTCTTGGCGTCGCGACCAACCAAAGTACGCCAGAGCTATCAACGACCAGATCAGTAGATAGACGAGCGCTCTGGCCGCCCAGCCGGTCGTATTCAGATAGCCGACCTTCTTGGCCACGACCTCGTGGTGGAGAGCCGTTTCCTGAGCGGTGTGGGCGTGAGCTTCGTCGTGCCCGGCGTCGTCGCCGTGCGCAGCGGCGTCCTCGTGACCGTCCCCGTGCTCCTGTGCCTGGGCAACGCTGGCGCCGAGTTGAAGCACACCGTGCTCGTCGTGCGCTTCTTCATCCGAGTTCGGTTCGGAGTCCGAGCCGCCGTGCTCCGCGCCGTGGTCGCCGTGCGCAGCGGCGCTCTGCCACTCGTTGTAGATGTCGATCTTTCCTGCCACCACGCCGACGATGAACGGCACCGCGAGCAGCGCGACGACGGGCGCCCCCGACATGATCACCTCGGGGATCCGCCGTGACGAAACCCCCCAGTGAGACGCGGTCATGAACTGAATCAGGACCAGGAACAAACCGCCCAGCATGAAGGTGGCAACCGTGAAGAGCCCGAAGAGGTAAGCGTAGCCGAGCCTGTCCGGTCCAGCCGTGACCAGCGCAAGCAGTCCGCCCATTACGGCGAGCACCAGCGGAGTCACCCACGCGCGAGCCCAAAACCCGTCGTTGCCGACGCGATAGTCCTTGTTGTTGGCTTCCGTCACTGGGATTGCTCCGTGTTCTCCGGCATCTGGCTCAACTGCAGAGCGCGGATGTATTGAACGATGGCCCAACGGTCATCGACGGGGATGTTGTGCGCGTAGGCCGGCATGTTCCGGAGGCCGTTCTTGATCGTCGCGTAGAGCTGACCGTCCGGGATGTGCCGCAGCCGATCGTCGTGAAAGCTTGGTGCGACGAGGCCGCTCGCCCCTAGCGCAGCTGCCCGACGAGAGACCATGCCCTTTCCGTCGCCCGACACCGAGTGGCAGGGCGCGCAGTAGATGTCGTAGCGCTCCTGGCCCCGGGCGAGGAACACGCCGGCTCCGCCATTGCGCTTCACGACACCGTCTGGCGTTTCCATCAGCCAGTTCTCGTCCTTGGCGTCTCGCCCGGTCGCCCAATGAATGAACTTCTCGCCCTCACGCGGGAGCGTCCCTTCGACGCCGGGACGCATCGAACGCTGGTCGGCGAAGAAAGGCTGCCGCTCCTGAGTGTCGTAGCGCGGCTGGTTGTACATGTTGCGAATGCCGACGATCGGCGGCTCACTGCTCTCGGCTCCGATACACCCGCCAAGCAGACTCGCGAACACCAGCGTGGTCAGAAGAGCACGCATCACAGCACCTCCTCCTCGATCAGCTCGAGGTGGGTCGGGTTGGTGGACTCGAGCAACGCCTTCGTTCGGCCCAGGTCGAACTTGCCGTCGTCGGCCTCGATCGAGATGAAGAACTTGTCGTCGGTCGCCCCCTCGAAGCGGTCGGACTCGAAGATCGGATGGTTGTGGCGCGGCAGCTTGATGATGCCCAGTAAGCCGAAGAGCGTCGCGAAGCCGCACAACAGAATGCCCAGCTCGAACATGATGGGAACCATCGACGGGAATGCGCCAGGCGGCTTGCCGCCGACGATCAGCGGGTAGCCCGCGCCAATGTTCAACAGGTCGAACGAAAACGCGTTGGTATACTGCATCATGGCGACTGCGGTGGCGACGCCGATCATGCCGAAGGCGAAAGAGATGACCCCGATGCGCGTCGGCGCGAGACCCATCGCCTCGTCCATGCCGTGCATCGGATACGGGGTGTGGCAGTCCCAGCTCTGGTAGCCGGCGTCACGCACCTTCATCGCCGCGCTCGCGAGCGCGTTCGGGGTGTCGTATTCGGCCAGGTAGAGAGCAGGCTTTTTTGTTTCATTAGCCATGATTCGCCTCACTCCGCCGGTACCGGTGCGAGAGCCGCGCCCGGTTCCTCGTCATGCGCCTCGAGGGCATGCAGATCGGGATGCGCCCCCGGCAGCGTTCCTTTGACCTCCGCAATGGCGATCATCGGAATCCAACGAACGAACAACAGGAACAGGGTGAAGAACAAGCCGAACGTACCGAAGTACGTCAAGACGTCGATGCCCGTTGGGTGGAACATGCCCCACGAAGAAGGCAGGAAATCCCGGTAGGTCGAGGTCACGATGATGACGAAACGCTCGAACCACATACCGATGTTGATCAGGATGCTGGCGACGAACATGATCGGGACACTCGTCCGCGCACGCTTGAACCAGAAGATCTGCGGCACCACGACGTTGCAGAAGATCATGGCGTAATACGCCCACCAGAGCGGCCCCCAGTTGCCGTTCTCGTCGAGAATCCCAAACCCGAGGCGGTTGTGGAGGAACACCCACTGCTCGTATGGGTTGGCGGAGTACCAGGCGATGAAGAACTCCATCGCGTACGCGTAGCCAACAAGCAGTGCGGTCCCGAGCATGAACTTGTTCATCAAGTCGAGGTGCCTGATCGTGACGATGTTGTGGAGCTTGAACACGGCTCGACAGATCAACATCAGCGTCATGACGAGCGCGAAGCCACTGAAGACCGCGCCGGCGACGAAGTACGGCGGGAAGATGGTCGTGTGCCACCCCGGAACCACCGAGGTCGCGAAGTCGAACGAAACGACGGAGTGGACCGAGAGAACCAGCGGCGTCGAGATGCCCGCGAAGATCAGGTAGGCGCGCTCGTAGACCTGCCAGTGACGGTGCGCGCCGCGCCAGCCTAGTGCGAAGAAGCCGTAAGTCCGCTTGCGGACGAGGTTCTTCGAACGGTCGCGCAGAGTCGCGAAGTCCGGAATCAGACCGACGTACCAGAAGATGACGCTGATCGTCAGGTAGGTGCTGACCGCGAAGACGTCCCACATCAGCGGGCTTTTGAAGTTCGGCCACATGTCCATCTGGTTCGGGATCGGGAACAGGTAGTAATCGAACCACGGTCGGCCGGTGTGAATCGCCGGAAACAAGCCGGCACAAAGCACCGCGAAAACCGTCATGGCTTCGGCGAACCGGTTGATGCTCGTGCGCCACTTCTGCCTGAACAAGAACAGAATCGCCGAGATCAGCGTTCCTGCATGGCCGATACCAATCCACCAGACGAAGTTGGTGATGTCCCACGCCCAGTAGACAGGCGCGTTGTTACCCCAGGCACCGACGCCCTGATAGAACAAGTAGGCCAACGCGGCCGTCATGACGCCGAGAACCGAAAGCGACACCAAAAACAGGAGCCACCAGCCGCGCGGCGCGGGGTTTTCGGTGACCCCGGCAATCGTTTCGGTGACGTCGTTGGCGGTCGTGCCTTCCGGAAGAAGGTAGGTTTCGCCGAGCTCTTTGATGGGTGCGTCGTAGCTACTCATTGGTTCTTACCCATTTCCCTTCAGCTTGGGGTTTGGGTTCCGTATGCGAGCCAGGAACGAGGTCCTCGGCCGCGTGCCAATCTCCGCGAGGAGCTTGTAGTTGCGGTTGACGTCGGCCCACCTCGCCACCGTGCTGTTCGGGTCGTTCAGGTCGCCGAACGCAATCGCGCGGGTCGGACACGCCTGCTGACACGCGCTCTTGATGTCGCCATCCTTGATCTCACGCCCTTCGCGCTTCGCCGAGATCTTGCCCTCTTCGATCCGCTGCACGCAGTACGTGCACTTCTCCATGACGCCGCGCATTCGCACGGTGACGTTCGGATTGAACTGGAGCTTCCGCGACTCGGGGAAGTCCTTGAACCAGGCGAACTTGTCGTCGAGATGCCCGTGCCAGTCGAGGTAGTTGAAGCGGCGCACCTTGTAGGGGCAGTTGTTCGCGCAGTAGCGCGTGCCCACACAGCGGTTGTACGCCATGTCGTTGAGGCCCTCGGGCGTGTGGACGGTGGCGTTGACGGGGCAGACGTTCTCGCAGGGCGCTTCTTCGCACTGCTGACACGTCACCGGCTGCACGGCGATTTCCGGGTCGTTCTCGTCGTCGCCGACGAAGTACCGGTCGATGCGGAGCCAGTGCATCTCGCGGCCGCGCTCGACCTCGATCTTGCCGACCGTCGGGATGTTGTTCTCGGCCTGACAGGCGATGACGCAGGCGTTGCAGCCCGTGCAGCCGTTGAGGTCGATGACCATGCCCCACTTGTGGCCCGTGCTGTAGTCCTGCTGCTTCCAGAGCGGCGGCGTGCTGACCGGGTCGACGGAGCGGTACGAGGCAAAGTCGGGCTCGGCCTTGTACTCGTCGAGCGTCGCATCAATCGCGATGGGTCGGCCCTCCATCCGGTCGTGCGTTTGGGTCTGTACGAGGTTGTACGTCTCTCGAAGCACCTCGACTCCGACGCCGTCGGTAAAGCTCATGCCGTCGCTGTTGCGAATCGCGCCAACGTCGAACCCTTTGCCGTTTCCGTAGCGGCCTGCTGCCGTGCGGCCCCAGCCAAGGGTCAGCGTGATGGAGTTGTCGGCGTGGCCCGGAACGACCCAAGCCGGAACCTCGACGCTCGCCGCGCCTTTGGTGAGCCGCAGCATCTGACCGTTCTTCGCGCCGAGCGCTTTGGCCGTCCCCGGCGAAAGCAAAGCGGCGTTGTCCCACACCAGCTTGGTCATGGGGTGCGGCAGCTCGAGCGACCACAGATTGTTCGCATGCGTGCCGTCCCAGAGCGCCGGGTCGGGCTCGAAGGTCACCTCGAAGTTGCCCTCGCCAAGCTTGCTGCGCGCGGCGGCCTTGGCAGAGGCCGTGGCCAAGCCGTCTGCAATCGCATTCTCGAGGACCTTGCCGTCCCCGGCTTTCGGGTTGAAGAGAATGCCGTTGTGGAGTCCTGCACGCCAAATCTGGGCCTGGCTGAGGCCTTGCGGATTGAAACCGACGAGGAGCAGCGACACGGTCGTCTTGTCGATCTGCTCCGCGTGGGTGGCCTTGACGATGTCGTGTCCGTTGGTGGTCTTTTCGCCAGCGATGGTGGCCAAGACCTCAATGACACTGCGGCCGCCATAGAGGGGCGCTAGGATCGGCTGCTGCACGGCGATGCCACCGTCCAGCGCCTGCTGATCGCCCCAGCTCTCGAGCTCGTGGGCCAGGGGTGCGTGCCAGGAGCTGAGCTCCGACGTTTCGTTGCGATGACTTGAGAGATGCACCGACGTCAGGCCCTCGCGCGCGAGCAGCTCGGCGAACTTCACGTCCGCCGGTGCGTCGTAGGCGGGGTTGCCGCCAAGAACGAACAGCGTCGAGACGCTCTCTTGTTCGGCGGCAAGGGCGACGATGCTCTCTCGGCTCGCCTTATCTTGCTCGTCGATGTTCGTGCTGAGGTACACGGTCTTGCCCGAGTTCTCGAGAGCCTGATTGATCGCGAATGTCAGTGCGTGGACCATGGGCGGCTGGCCCGAACCCGCCACGACGATCGACCGCCCTCGATTGGCGGCAAGGTCGTCCGCCAGCGCGCCGAGGAACGCGAGGTCGATACCTTCGACGTCGGTGCCGCCCTTGAGCTTGCCGATGAAATCGCCGAGCGTAAGCAGGCCTTGAACACCGCGGCCCGCGAGCTCGACGACGAGCAAGCGCGTGAAGCGCCCGATGTCTCGGCTCGGGATGCGAAGGCGGTGGTCGGCCATGCCGCCGGTAACTGTGTAGTTGGACTCCGCCACGTAGAGGCGCGACATGTTCGCACTCGGCTTGGTGATGCCACGGGGCACCACGAACTGCCGACCCGCCACCGTTGATCCAGGCTCGTTGCCGAGGAAATCCGCGCCCAGGGACACCGTCACCATCGACCGCGCGTAGTCGTAGATTGGATAGACGGTAGCGCCGTACGCGAGCTTCGCGCCGGCGCGCGCGTTGTCGTCATCGACCGAGCTGTACGTGTGGAACTTCGCCTTCGGGAACTTGGCGAGAACTTGGTCGCGCATGCGCCGGAACGAAGGGCTGTTGGATATCGGCGCGAGGAAGCGGAGGCCGGCGCCTTCGTCGCCCTCATGCTTCTTGATCAAGGCCTTCAGCGTCTTGTCGAACGCCTCGTCGGTCGAGTTTGCAAGCGCGTTGCCGCGACGTTGCGCAGGCGACTGCGAGCGATCTGGATCGTAGAGGTCCCAGACGTGCGCCTGACCCCGCACATCCGTGCCGCCAAAGCTTCGCGTGTGAAGCTCGTTGCCCTCGATCTTCGTCGGGCGGCCGTCATTGGCGGTCACCACCACACCGAGCGCGTCGCGGCCGCGCGCGGTAACCGTCGCGAAGTGCGTCGGGATCCCCGGCACCAAGTACTCGGGCGCTTTGCTGTAAGGCAGGATCTCGTTTTCGGGACGGCGGACACAGCCCTCTAGCCCGGCCGCCAGGGCGGCGATCGAAGAGCCCTGCACGAACGATCGTCGCGACACCAGCGTCTTCGGACTGAGCAAGTCGGTGACGAAGCCGCCGGGCTTCTCTTCTTCGGCGAGCCGCTTGAGCTCTTCCGGATTGCTGTTCTTGTCCTCGAGCGTCCGCCACATCGACGGACCCTTGCCCGAACTTAGCTCGTATGACTTCCTGCGGGTCATCGGTGGCACCCCGAACAATGCATCGGTGGATTGAGGGTTGCTGCAACCTCGGCGCGCCTGGCGATCCAGGCCTCGTCGGCTTCCCACTTCATATTCGTGACCTCACTCTTGGGTCGGATGCGCGCCTCGGGATTACGGTGGCAATCCAAGCACCATTGCATCGCGATCGGCTCGACTACCCCGACGACCTCCATCTGATCGATGCGCCCGTGGCAAGACGCACAGCCGACGCCTGCGTTGAGGTGAACGCTGTGATTGAAGAAGGCATGGTCCGGGATTTGATGCACCCTAACCCATGCGACCGATTCGTCGGTCTCCCAGCTCTCGCGCACCGCTGCGAGCTTCGCCGACTCGGTACGCACCACCGAGTGGCAGCCCATGCAAGTCTGCGTCGGGGGCACCATCGCTTCGTGAGAGCGCTCCACCTGGGAGTGGCAATAGCGACAGTCCAGGCCGAGCTCTCCGGCGTGTAGACGGTGGCTGTATTCAACGGGCTGCTTCGGCGTGTAACCAACCTGAAGGTTGGGCGGCGTGAAGTAGACCCAGAATAAAAGGAACACGCCTGCCCCCAAACCACCGGCGACGACCGCCAACGCAAGGGGCAAGAAGTTCAACTCGCGGGGGAAAATCTGCATGCTGCGTTTTCTCTTGAGTCCTCTAGGCGACCGGCCGCCATGTAGGCGAAGCTCGAGGGTCAGACAAGTCAGTTCGCCCATTTTCGACGAACGAGTTCCAGGCGGCGCTCGCGCAGTGAAACCACGCCCGACTTTTCCTCTTCCTGCGGGCCCGCTAGGGCCGCTCCAAGGCCCGGTCAACCCTGGAGCGATGGCCTATATCGCCGCCCAATCGGAATTGGTCAAGCCTCGGGATCGACCCGGACCCCAACCGCAAGCCCGTCCGGCGTCGGCACGCACACCGAGCGATAGTCGCGCGCCATCTCTTCGTGGAATCGTCGCATCGCCTTCGCCTCGTCGCTCTCGTCGAGGAGCCGGCCGAAGAGATACGCGTTGTCTCCAATCAGCAGGCCCCCAGGTCGGAGGTTCGCGGTCGCCCATCGACCGTACAGGTCGTATCGCCCCTTGTCCGCGTCCAGGAAAACCGCGCAAAATGGCCCAGAATCGCTGAGCTTTGGAAGAACGTCCACCCCGTCTCCTTTAATGACGGTGACACGGTCCCCGAGGCCAGCCTCCCCGATCACCTCGGCCGCGACCCCGGCATGCCTGGCATCCGCCTCGATCGTCCAAAGATGGCCGCCAGGGGGAAGCGCGCGGGCCATCCACAACGCCGAGTAGCCGGCGAGCGTGCCGATCTCGACGATCCTTCGGGCGCCGACGAGTCTGAGGAGCAGCTCGAGAAGCCGTCCTTCGGCCGGGCCGAGCTGAATTTGGGGCATGCCGTGCCGTTCCGGTGCCTCGAACGCACGCCGAAGCGCCGGCTCATCCGGGTGGTGGGTCCGGGCGGCGTAGTCGAGGATTTGTGCGCTGGCATACCGCGCTCCCGCTCTGGATTCCTGGTCAGCCATGAATTCTCCGAAATTCTGTGATTTCTTTGCCCTGATATCGATATTTTCCGTTGGCACCGTTACAATCCAGGTTGTGCCCAGACCGTCGTCACCGCCTCCGGCGCCACCTCCGAACACTCCGCTCGGGGACTACACATTGGTCGACCGTATTGCAGTCGGGGGCATGGCGGAAGTGTTTCGTGCACTCGAGCCGCGGGCGGTGGGTGAGCCGCGTGTCGTGGTCCTCAAGCGAATGCTTCCGCACATCGCAGAGGAGTCGAACGCCCAAGAGATGTTCGCGGAAGAGGCACGCCTCGCGAGCCAAATCACGCATCCAAATGTCGTCCACGTGCTGGGCCACGGGGAGATCGGCGGACAGCCTTACCTGACGCTCGAGTACGTCCCAGGTTGCGATCTCTGGCGGCTCAATCGCCGACTGACGCTCAAGGGCAAGCGGCTGGAGCACGACCTCGTCGTCTATCTGGTGCGTCAGATCCTCTGCGGTCTGGACGCGGTTCACAGCGCCACCGACGGCGCGGGCAGCGCGCTTGGGATCGTCCACCGCGACATCAGCCCCTCCAACGTGCTCATCTCGATTCACGGGGATGTGAAGATCGCGGACTTCGGCATCGCGCGGGCGGCGAACGTGAACGCGTTCGAGGTCGACACTGCCGCGCGCGCAAATGGAAAGCTTGGCTACCTCGCACCCGAACAGGTCTCCGGCGGGGAAGTGGACCGGCGAGCCGATCTCTTCTCCGCGGGCGTGATCGCGGCCGAGCTCTTCATGCGGCGACCGCTGTTTGCGGGGGGCAGCGAGTTGGCGGTGCTGTTGGCGATTCGAGACGCCGAAGTGCATCCGTTCGTCGAATTCCTTCCTCAACTTCCCGACGGCCTGGGTTCGGTCGTGCTGAGCGCGCTCTCGGTCAAGCCGGAAGAGCGACCGCCGACGGCGCGCGCGTTCTGGGCGGCCCTCGAGCCCTGGCAGAGCCGCCCCGAAGAAGTTCTGCGAGCCGAGCTCGCCGCGATGGTCGGGTCGATCGCGTCCGAGACGCGCACCCGCAAGACCTCCGCGGACACGATACCGAAAGCGACGATGCCGCCGACACCGCTCGTGCTCGCGGACGAGCATCCGAGCACGACGAACGTCACGCCGCTCGAGTACCAAATTCGCAAACCAAACGGCGCGACGGTGGGTCCGCTCGCATACGCCAAGGTCGTCGAGGCCGTAGCAACCGGCCAGGTGGACGGCGGCGATCAGATCAGCATCGCGGGCGGCGACTTCCAACCGCTGTCCTCGGTCCAAGATCTCTACCGACACGTTCCCCCGTCGCGCATGACGCCGACGACGACGCGTGTGGAAGCGGCGACGGCAGCGGACCGAAGCGTGGACTTCGAGGATGGCGGATTCGTGGTCGCGCTTGCGCGCACGCTCGTGACGCGACGCACCGGCTTGTGGCTCTGCGAGCAAGGCGGCGTCCGCAAGGAAGTTTACACTAGGCAGGGCGTGCCCGCTTTCGTGACGAGCAACCTCGCGGGCGAGCTACTTGGCGAGTACCTCGTGACGAAGCGCGTGATCAATCGGAGCGAGCTCGACATGGCGCTCGCCGTCATGCCGCGGTTCGAGGGTAAGCTCGGAGACACGCTCGTCGCCCTCGGCCTCGTGGAGCCGCTCGAGCTGTTCCAGCGAATCGCCGAACAGGTCCGAGAGAAGCTGCTCGACCTGTTCACCTGGGAGTCCGGCACCGCCACCTTCTACGAAGGCGTGGACCCGCCGAGCAGCGGCTTCCCGCTACGCCTCGACGCGTGGGAGATCCTAGACCAGGGGATTCAGCGACGAATTGCAGCCGGCTTCGAGAGCCAGCTCATCCTCGAACGGGGGCAAGACCACGTCGTCCAGGCAGAGCGCATCGATACGGCAATCGCGACCGCCGCCCTTCCTGACGACGTCCGGGCGGCGCTATTGCTCTGCAAGGCCCCCCACACGATCGAAGAAGTCGCGCAGTTCGTCGTGGAGCAGCCAGGGAGCACCGACCCTCAACGGGGGTATCGGGTCGCCGCGATGCTGCTGAGCCTTGGCGCCGTTCACTGGACCTGACACCAAGCGCCAGCCCTCCTTGACCCCTCTCGGAGCGGCTGCTAGCTGTCGCCCGGCTTTCTGGCCGAATTCCATAGGAGTAGCCATGTCCAACGTACGCGTTCTCGTCTCTGACAAGCTCTCGGAAGCGGGCCTCTCGGTTCTGCGCGAGGCCGCTGATGTCGAGCTCGAATATCGACCCGGCATGAGCGAAGACGAGCTCTGTAGTGTCATCGGAGACTTCGACGGCCTGATCATCCGCTCGAACACGCGGGTCACCGCGCGCGTCGTCGAGGCTGCGGACAAGCTCCGCGTCGTCGGCCGCGCCGGGATCGGGGTCGACAATGTGGACATCCCGGCTGCAAGCCGCCGGGGTATCGTCGTCATGAACACCCCGACCGGCAACTCGGTCACGACGGCGGAACACGCCCTCGCCCTCCTCGCCTCCCTGGCTCGGAAGATTCCCCAGGCCGTCGCGTCCATGCGCAGCGGCAAGTGGCAGAAGAGCAAGTTCCAGGGTCGTGAGATCGCCTACAAGACACTCGGCATCATCGGCCTCGGCAACATCGGACGCATCGTCGCGGACCGCGCGCAGGGCCTCAAGATGAGGGTCATCGGCGTTGACCCCGTGATGAGCAGCGACCGGGCAGCCGAGCTCGGCATCGAGCTGGTGGGCCTCGACGAGCTCTTGGCGCGCGCGGACTTCCTGACCATTCACGCGCCGCTCACCCCCGAAACGAAGAACATGATCAGCGATGCCGCGTTCGACAAGATGAAGAACGACGCCTTGATTGTGAACGCAGCGCGCGGCGGTATCGTCGACGAGGAGGCCCTCTTTCGCGCCATCCAAGAAGAGAAGATCGCAGGCGCGGCGCTGGACGTCTTCGGCCAGGAACCGATTGACCCCGAGCACCCGCTCCTCGGCCTCGACAACGTGCTCTGCACCCCGCACCTCGGCGCCTCGACCTCCGAAGCGCAGGAGCGCGTCGCCGTCGAAATCGCGGAGCAGGCCATCGCGTACCTGCAGCTCGGCATCGTGAAGAACGCGGTCAACGTGCCAACGCTTCCGCC
>JBATLA010000218.1:0-16724 GCA_049669945.1 Polyangiales bacterium
TGCCGATACTGCTGGTTGGTCCGCCGAAGAGGAGCTCGGTGTCATCAGGCGAAGCGCCGATGCCCTTGACGGTCAACCCTGCGACGAGGGAGATGTTGATCGTCGCTTCCATCTCGTAGTTGCCCTCCGCGAGGCAAACCACGTCGCCGATGTCTGCGTTCTCGAGGCGCCTGTTCAAGCGGTTGGCCGCGTCGGCGCCCGGCTGGAAGATCTCGCCCGTGCAGTCCTCTCTCGACGTTTTCGGCACGTCATCAAACACCTCGTCGACGACGTACGTGCTGGGGTCGGGTAAGTCGGTGTCGCAATTGATCGTGACGGGTGTGCCGCCCCCTGCGCCCCCTTCGCCACCGCTGCTGGTGTCGTCACTGCAACCTGCGACCGCAAGAAAGGATACGAGCGCTGCGCTGATAAGTACTTTGAAATTCATATGCCGGGATCCTCCTCCAAAAAGTTTGGCCTATGTAACACTAATCTCAGAGATTGAAAAGTGAGCTTTTCTCACAATTTTTATATTCTGATAAAGGCTTGAATTTACTGGCTTCCTGGGCGCAATCAACCCGTGGCATGCATGTAGACCGCCAGGTAGCCCTTCAGCAAGGTCTTCATCTCGCCGATGATCTCATTTGCCGTCTCGACGTCGTTTGCGGCGAGTGCCCAGTCCTGCAGTGAATTGACCGCGCGGACTGCAGAGCGCGTGACGAGTTGGATGCGCTCCGGTGGGATTACAGACTGAAGTGCGGGATGAAGCGCCAACAAGCTTGCAACACGCTCGTTGGACTCATCTGTGATCGCCCCGAACTCCGGCGTCGGACGAATGCTGAGCAAGAGTTGCACGTAACCGGGTTGCTCGGAGTAGCCTTGCATCGTCGCGTCGATTGCGCGATCGATCGCCTGATCCCAAGGGAGAACCCCGAAATCCTCTGCGATTAAGCTCGCCGTTCGGAGGTCGACGCTCTCCATCACGCGCCGCGCCAACTGCGCCAAGACCGCCAGCTTGTTGGGGAAGTACTGGTAGACGGACCCAATCGGAACGCCGGCCTTCTCCGCGATTGCTGCCGTCGTGATCTTGTCCACTGACATCTCGCCCAGGAGCGATGCGGTTGCGTCGAGGATGCGCTCGACGCGATCCCGGGAGCGTTCCTGGCTGGGCTTTCTCCGTGGAGAGAGTTGGTCGCGTTTGTCGTTCACGTGTGCTTTGGTGGATGTATGCCGAGGGACGGATGGGGTCAGAGACTGATGAAAGGCTGGATTCTACGCAATTTCCAGCCTAGCTCAGACCCTCCGTTGCACGCTACACTGGATGTTCGCTCCATGACATCCGCCTCTACCACAAACGGCCATCCGGCGAGCGGGGTTTCCCGCCAAGAAGAACAAGAAGAACCAAAAGAGGAGAAGCGTCCGCCTTCCGAGATCGATTTGGACGCCCCAGAGTACTACCTCAACCGCGAGCTCACGTGGCTTGCGTTCGTCCGCCGGGTTCTTCACGAGGCGGAAGACGAGCGAACACCGCTTCTCGAGCGCGTGAAGTTCCTTGCGATTACGGGTTCCATTCTCGACGAGTTCTTCATGAAGCGCATCGGCGGCCTCATGCAGCAGGTCGCTGCGGGGGTGCACAAGCTGACCGTCGATGGCCGTACGCCGCAGGAGCAGATTCGCGAAGCGCACGACCTCATCCGCGCGCTCACCGGCGAACAGCAAAGCCTCTGGAGCGAGCTTCGCGCGCGCCTCGACCAGATCGGCGTCAAGGTCGCCGACTATCAATCGCTCTCGGTCGAAGATCAGGCGTGGCTTCGCGAAGACTATCTCGAGAACATTTTTCCGCTGGTCACGCCGCAAGCCATGGATCCGGCTCACCCGTTTCCGTTCGTCTCGAACTTGTCGTTGAACCTGCTGGTGTCCCTTCAATACCCGAACGACCCAACGCCGTTGCTCGCACGGGTCAAGGTTCCTACGGGAGCGGGCGTGCCGAGGCTCGTTCAGGTTGGCAACGCGCTCGTTTTCGTGCCGCTCGAGGAGATCATCGCCCACAACTTGGACCTACTGTTTCCGGGGATGGTGATTCAGCGGACCGAGCTGTTCCGGGTCACGCGCAACGCCGATGTCGAAGGCGACGAAGACAAGGCCGACGACTTGCTTGCGTTGATCGAGTCCGAGCTTCGGGAGCGCAAATTTGCTCCGATCGTCCGGCTGCAGGTCGCTACAGGCATTGACGCAACTCACCGCGGCCGTTTGGCCGCAGAGCTCGGCCTCGATGAGCAGGCCGACGTATTCGAAATCGGCGGCGTTCTCGGCCTCGGCGATCTATTCCAACTCAGCCGTCTCGACATCCCCGCGCACCGCGATCCCGACCATCGACCCGTAGATGCGCCGCTACTCGTTGGCCGCAGCAACATCTTTCATACGATTCGGGAGCATGGCGCCTTGCTTGCTCACCATCCGTATGAGGCTTTTGGCACCTCGGTAGAGCGATTCCTGCGCGAGGCGAGCGAAGACCCAAAGGTCCGCGCGATCAAGATGACGCTCTACCGTACATCGTCGAAATCCCGAGTGATCCAGCATTTGATCAACGCCGCTGTGAACGGGAAACAGGTCGCGGTGGCCGTCGAGCTCAAAGCCCGGTTCGACGAAGAGGCGAACATCAATTGGGCGAGCAAGCTCGAGCAGGCCGGCATCCACGTGACCTATGGTGTGGTCGGTTTGAAGACGCACTGCAAAGTCATCCTCGTCGTTCGTCGCGACCACGACGGCCTCCGTCGATACGTTCACCTCGGGACGGGGAACTACCATGAGGAAACCGCCAAGCTCTACTGCGATACCGGCATGCTGACCTGCGACGCCGACATCGGCCGCGATGCGACCGAGCTCTTCAACTATCTCACCACCGGGTACAAGCCGAGCCGCAAATACAACAAGCTCCTTCCAGCGCCGAAGCTCCTCAAGCCGGCGTTGCTCAAGAAGATCCGCCGTGAGATTCGGAGGGTCAGCGAAGGCAAGGTGGGGCTCATTCAGATCAAGACGAATGCCCTCGAGGACGTCGACGTGACGCGGGCTCTGTACGAAGCGTCGCAGGCCGGCGTGCACGTCGATCTGATCGTGCGCGACTCGTGCAGGCTGCGACCCGGCGTGCCCGGCCTGTCCGAGAACATTCGAGTCATCAGCGTGGTGGGCCGCTTCCTCGAGCACTCGCGCATCTACTACTTTCACAACGGTGGCGAGGAAGAGTTCTACATCGGGAGCGCTGACGTCATGACGCGGAACTTGGTGAGCCGCGTCGAGGTGCTCACGCCCGTCGAGCCGCCGGGGCTTCGCGCCGAGCTCCGCATCGTGCTCGATATCCTGCTTGGCGATCAACGCAGCGCTTGGGACATGCAGCCCGACGGCACATACGTGCAGCGCAATGGCGGCAAAGGCGCCGAGAGCGCACACGACCAAATGATCAACTGGGTCGAGGGGCGCTTCGCCGAAGCAAACCGGTTGCGAAGGCGAAGCGCGCGCGGGCCGCGCGGTCGCGGGCCGAGCGGTGAATAGGCTCTGGCCGCTCTTGACGATGGTCGCCGTGTTGGCGTGGGCTACGCCCAGCCAAGCCCAACGGACGTTGATGGCGTCTCCGACCTGTGAAGAGCTCACCATCATGGATTTTCTCGCCCGACTCGACGAAGAATCCAGGCGATACAAGCGGGGCCTCGACACGCAAGAGCGTCGCAACCTGTCTCAAGTTCGCCACGAGGTTTGCGCGCCCTATGTCGGCTATCGCGTGACGCGTCACCCGACGACGACTTGGTCGAACGGGCGCGCCATCACCCGCAACTACCTCGAGCTCAACCATCCGAACGGGCAGGTCGCCAAGCGTCGGAATGGTGAATGGTTTTACCCGAGTGGCGCCCGCGCGAGGAGCGCGCTCGGTCAATGGTCTTATCCGAACGGCATGCTTGCGCGAACCAAGAGTGGCGAGTGGTACACCCGGGAAGGCAAGTACGTCGAGGACGCGGAGGCGGCTCGCGCGGAAGCATGTGAGTACTTGGGCAAGCAGCTCTGTCCACTTGGGAAGCCTGACGAGGACTTGCTCGCCGTCACGGTCATGGGGCTCGTCAACAAGTCGGCGCCACCCAAGCAAGAGTCTTCGGAAGACCCCGCCGGCGCCTCGGAAAAAGAGCAGTAGACGACGTCGGGCTGTGGTAAAACCGCGACCCATGGTCGAGCCTTCGCTTAGAGCTTCCCCCACTACGCCGAGCCGTGAAGCATTGCTTCAAGCGGCCAAGGCTTCTCCTGAGATCGCCGGTCGACACGACAAGGAAGCGTGGCTCGGGCTTTACGCGGACGACGCGGTCGTCGAGGACCCCGTCGGCACACCGCCGTCTCATAGGGGGCGTCGCCCTGGGCGTTTGGGGGACGAGCTCGGCCGCTTCTATGAAGCGTTCATCGCGGCAAGCGGCATTGAGATGGTGGCGCGACGCGACATCGTCTCCGACATGCACGTGTTTCGCGCGGTCGACATTCACACCACCAATCTCAAGACGGGCCTGAAGATGGTAGTGCCCGCGAACCTCCTGTACGAGCTCGTGCCGCGCGGCAGTGGGCTCGCCATCCGACGCATGCAGGCGCACTGGGAGCTCAACCGGATGAGTCGCATGCTGATGGGGAAAGGCCTTCTCGGCGCCCGTACGATCGCCGTGATGAACTGGAGCATGTTGCGCGCGTTCGGTCCGAAATGGTTGTTGGACTACTTCAAAACGTCGCAGCAAGGTGTCGGCCGTCAGGGTAGGGCGCTCGTCGAGCGGCTTGCGGCGGAGGTCGACAGCGACGGGGGCGATTGCTTCGCGCCGGCGGCGACGGTCGAGCTTCCCGGAGGCGCTACGGCCTCTGCGAGTGAGTTTCTCGAGGGCTGCACCGCGCTCGAGGTGCGAGATGTGTTGGCTTCTGGCCCCACGGCGTCGGGGCTGGCGTCAATCGAGTGGGGGGCGCGCGCTCGCGAGGCAGGGTTCGTCGCCGAGATCGACGCGAGCGCGAACCGCGTCACGCGCCTGCGTTGGTTCTGGGAATCATGACGATGGGCAAGAGAATCGCATCCTGGATCGTGAGCGCGCTCGTCGTGCTGGTTCTTTACCTGTTCATGTGGCCGGTGCCGATCGAGCCACGTGTGTGGAATCCGCCGCCCCTCCCGGCGCTCGAAGGGGATTTCGCGGAGAACCGCGTGCTTCAGGGCATGGAGCTTTTCGCGACCCCGGGTTCGAGCGGTCCGGAGGACGTCGCGGTGGACTCCGAAGGGCGCGTGTACGTCGGTGTCGAGCAGGGCCAGATTCTCCGGTACGACGCTGACGGGTCCAATCCCGACGTCTTTGCCGACACCGGTGGAAGGCCCCTCGGGCTCGATTTCGACAACGGCGGTAACCTCATCGTGGCAGACGCAGTGAAGGGGCTGCTGTCGATCGATGCAGGCGGGGACATCACCGTTCTTTGTGTCGAAGCTGACGGGGAAGCGCTCGGTTTCACCGACGACGTCGACGTCGACTCCCAAAACGTCGCCTGGTTCTCCGATGCGTCGGTCAAGTGGGGTCACCATCATGTGATGAACGAGGCGCTTGAAAGCCGTCCGAACGGGCGCTTGGTCAAGTACGACATCGCGTCCGGTGAGTGTTCGAACGTGTTGTCGGAGCTCTATTTCGCCAACGGCGTCGCTGTCTCGCCAGACGATTCCTACGTTCTCGTGAACGAGACCATGCGCTATCGAACCAAGCGCGTATTCGTCCGCGGACCTCGCGCCGGAGTGGTCGAAACCTTCATCGACAACCTTCCGGGTTTCCCCGACGGTATTTCGACCGGCGCAGACGGGGTCTTTTGGCTTGCGATCTACGCGCCTCGCAACGCGCTCCTCGATACAGCAGGACCCAAGCCGTGGCTCCGCCGCGTTGTCCATCGCATCCCGGCTGCGCTTCAACCGAAGCCGCGGCGTCATCCGTTTGTGCTGGGCCTCGACGCAAAAGGGAAGATCGTCCACAACCTTCAAGATGCCGACGGGCTCGAGTTCTCGAAGTCCACGAGCGCCGAACAGGTGGGCGATTGGCTCTACATCGGGAGCCTCACCGAGCCGAAGTGGGGCCGCATCGCGGTCTCGTCCATGCCCTAGGACACTTCCGGCGTCGGGGGTCCGCTTGCGTCATTGCCCTCGAACCTCAAGTATCAGGCCATTGCTTGAGAGGAGCGGATAGATGGTGCGGAATTGGCTTATTGGATCGTGGGTTGCTTTGGCCTTGGGGGTTGCCGGGTGCAGCACTGACAGCGCGTCCGGGTCGGGCGGCGAGGTTCAGATCGTGGCCTCCGAGGATGGAACAGTCGAGGTCGTCGTCGAAGGGCGGACGCTGTTCGCGCTTGCGGCGACCGGGCCCGTCGCGCGGACCTTCATCGACTCCGCGGGCAACATCGGGACGAAGATCATCAGGCGCACGAACGAGAAGATCGACCCGCTGTCGGTACGATCGATCGCGAACGGTGGCAGGACGGCAAGCGTCGAGTACGCGAGCGCGACACGCAACGCGACATTGACAGCGGTCGCGGTGAGCGACGAGGTGAGCGAGTTCTCTCTCGAGCTCTCGGGCTCTGCAGCCGACTCGATGGCCATTGGCGTCCGGTGCGACGAAGGCGGGACGTTCCACGGCTTTGGCATGCAGTACAACGCGACGGATCAGCGCGGCGAAGCGTTCCCGCTGTTCGTCAACGAGCAAGGGGTCGGCCGCGACGGTAGCGGGCTGCCCAACGCCGGGGACAAGCACACGACGTATTTCCCGATGCCGTACTACATCGATGCGCGCGGTTTCGGAGCGCTCTTCGTCACCGACGCGCGCCTCAACGTGGACTTGTGCTCTACCGATGAAGACATTGCCTGGTTCGAGGTGATCACCGGGGGAACGGTTCGGTGGCGCGTGTTTCACGGCCCGACACCGGTCGACGTGATTCGGCAGCTTGGCGACCTCGTGGGCCGGCCGACGCAGCCGCCCGCCTGGGCCTACCATCTTTGGCTCGCGTCACAGGGTGGGACGGATGCCGTTGTTGCCGAAGCCGACGAGCTCGAGGCCGCTGACGTCCCCGCGTCCGCGTTCTGGGTCCAAGACTGGACTGGGGTTCGGCCAAACTTCGAAGGAGGCTTCGGTGTCCAGTACCTCTGGGCCCCCAACGAAACGTGCAGCGGGCCCGAGGACGTCTGCTACCCCAACTTCAAGGGGTTGGTCTCGGACTTCCACGACCGCGGGTACAAGTTCTTGGTCTATGTGAATCCCTTCATCGTGGATCCAACGGGTCCCGGGATTGACGACCCGTCCCGCTTTGCGCCCAGGTTTGACGCGATGGACGAAGCCGGGCTGCTCGTGAAGAACCAGGACCAGGAAACCTATCGCGATCCCGAGGTCGCGAACATCCCGCAACGAAGCGCGCACCCCGACTTTACCAAGGCGGGGACGGCGGACTTCATTCGGGAGTCACTCGCCAGCGTCGTGGCCGAGTACGACGTTGACGGGTGGATGGCCGACTTCGGCGAGTACATCCCATTTGACTCCGTACATGCGGACGGAAGCATCGCCGACGAGCGCCGCAACACCTTCCCGGTCGATTGGCACCGAGTCAACCGTGCAGCGTTGGAGCAAGCGCGTCCCGATGGCGATTGGGTTTCCTTCGCTCGGTCGGGGTTCACCGGCGTGCAAGACGTGGCGCAGATCCACTGGGTCGGAGATCAGCAGACCGATTGGGGCGAGCTCGACGGCTTGCCGACGGTCGTACCGGCATTGCTGAATCTCGGCCTCGCGGGCCAGCCGTTCGTTTCTCTCGACATCGCGGGTTTCTCGGTGGGCGGCGAGCCGAGCACGAAAGAGCTCTACCAGCGATGGACCGAGCTCGGCGCCTTCGCTCCGGTGATGCGGACCCACCAAGGCGCACGAAAAGACGAGAACTGGAACTGGAACACGGATGAAGAGACGACGGCGCACTTCCGCAAGTTCACGTTCGTGCACTGCGCGCTCGCGGACGACTTCATGGCTCTCGCTGGCGAGGCGGTCGAAAGCGGAAAGCCGTTGCTCCGCCATTTGATGCTCGTCTTTCCTGACGACCGGGAAACCTGGGGCATCAGCGATCAGTTCATGATTGGCGACTCCCTGCTCGTTGCTCCGGTCGTCGAGCAGGGCGCCACGACGCGCTCCGTGTATTTTCCAGTCGGCACTTGGTTCAACGTGTGGACCGGCGAGTCGGTTCAAGGTGGTCAACGGCTGACCGTAGACGCGCCGATCGGAAGCCCAGCGGTCTACTCGCGCGGCGAGGACCGAGAGGACATCCGAGGCTGGGACAGCCTCACGTACGAGGAGTGCCGGTAGAAGGCGCGCTCTGGGAATGCGGGAGCTTGGGATTGTGGCGGCGATCACGGCTGTGATGTGCCTTCTGACCGGGGTTTGGTTCACTCCATGGGAAACGCTCTACTACGGTGGTATCTGGGTCGCCGTCGCCGGTTTCGTCGTCGGCGTCCCCACCGGCTTCATCTATCACCTGCGCCTCTACCAGACGCTCCACCCGCGGGGTGATCTTCCGGCGGGCTGGTTCTGGCGCCCGATTCGCTACAACTCCCGCTTGCTCCCCGAGGAGCGCCCCCGGGTCATGTCCTGGTGCTACATCGGCGGACTGGGTTTCGTCATCATCTGCTTTGGCCTGCTCATGATGGGCGCCGGAGTCTCGATGGCGATCTTCCAAGGGGTCTGAGGTATCCTCCGCTGGTGAAGAAGAGCGATCGCGATTTGGCGGTCGAGTCGCCGATTCCGTTTCGGACTGGATCCAATGGCGAGTTCGAGCCCCGAGCGCCTACGGCGCAGGATCGGCTTGCCGATCAGGTGTTTCACCGGTTGGCGGCAGAGAACGCGAAGCGGCTCGGGGTTTCGCGGAGGGAGTTCGTGTCGAGCACGATGGGCACGGCGACCGCGCTCTTCGTCATCAATCAAGGGTACGGCTGTGACAATGGTGCGGGCTCGGGCGGCGGCGGGGATGCAGGGTTCGACGTCGACGCCGGGATGATGCAGGACGCGGGCGCGTGCGAATCGTTGACGGGTGACGAGTTCATCTTCGACGTGCAGACCCATCATGTGAATCCAAATGGCTCATGGCGACAAGGCGGGGGCTTCGAAGGCGCGCTCGGTGGATTTCCGCAGTCTGGTTGCGGGGATGCGGACTTCGTCGACTGCTTCGATGCGGACCACTACATCCGCGAGCTATTCGTAAACAGCGACACCGCTGTGGCTGTGTTGTCACAAGTTCCTGCGGTTCCCGGCAATAGTCCTCTCGAAACGGAAGAGGCCGCCGTGACCAGGGAGATCGTGAACCGTATGACGGACTCCGAGCGACTGCTGATTCATGGCATCGTCGTGCCCGACCGTGGACCCGAGCAACTCGATGGCATGCAGGCGCTCAAGGAGGAGCAGCGCATCTCCGCCTGGAAGGTCTACACGCAGTTCGGCGGCTGGCGCCTCGATGACGAGGCGATCGGGATTCCGTTCATCGAGAAGGCCCGAGAGCTCGATGTGAAGCTCATCTGCGCACACAAAGGGCTATCGCAGTTCGGGTTGAGCCCGTCGATCTCGTCAGCGGACGACATCGGACTGGTCGCGCCGATGTTCCCCGACGTCAGTTTCATCGTCTACCATTCCGGCTTCGAGGTGAATGTTCCCGAAGGACCGTACGACCCGACGGCGGAGCAAGGAGTCGACACGCTGGTTCGGGCCGTGGTCGACAACGGGATCGGAAAGCAGGGCAACGTCTACGCCGAGCTCGGTAGCACGTGGCGCTTCGTGATGACGCGCCCCGATGCAGCCGCGCACGTGCTCGGCAAGCTGCTCCTGTACTTGGGCGAGGATCGGATTCTCTGGGGGACCGACTCGATCTGGTACGGGACACCGCAGGATCAGATCAGCGCGTTTCGCGCCTTCGAGATCCCCGAGAGCATGCAAGAGACATACGGTTATCCCGCGCTCACCGACGGCGCCAAACAGAAAATTCTCGGGCTGAACGCGGCCTCTCTCTACGGCGTGGACGTCGAAGCGACGCGTTGCGCGGTCCGCGAGGACGAGTTCGCCAACGCCAAGCTCGCGATGAATGGGGATCCCTCGCTCCGCCGGCCCTCGTATCGAAAGGCCGGACCGCAGAGTCGGCGGGAGTTCCTGAGCTACTTGAAGACTCACGAGGACCGCCCCGGCTAGCGGCTCAGCCCGAGCGCTAGAGTTGCGCCGCCGTACGGAGCGTCGCCTTCGAGCGATTCAGCGTATAGAAGTGAATGCCGGGAACGCCGTTCGCGATGAGCTCCCTGCACTGGCGCGCTGCAAAATCAACGCCCGCCTGCAACGATGCATCGTCATCGCCTTCGGCGGCTTCGAACGCCGCGACAAGTGCACTTGGGATTCCCGTGCCCGGTGACAGCGAGGCGATGCGTTGCAGATTCGTCAGATTGAGCACGGGCATGACTCCCGGGACGATGGGGACTTGGATGCCTTCTCTGCGGACCTGGTCGACGAACCGCCAGTAGGCGTCGTTGTCGAAGAAAAGCTGTGTGATCAGGAACTCGGCGCCTGCGTCGACCTTCCGCTTCAGGTTCCGAATGTCAGCCTCGAGGCTCGGCGCTTCGTGGTGCTTCTCGGGATAGCAAGCGCCGCCGATGCCCATCGAGAAGCGCTCGCGCACGAACGCCGTGAGCTCGTTGGCGTGGCGGAAGCCGCCTTCCACGGGGGTCCAGTCAGTCGACCCTCGGGGCGGGTCGCCGCGAAGCGCCAGAATGTTCTCGATGCCGTGCTCCTTCATGTGGTGCAGCGTTTCGTCGAGCTCCGCCTGAGTCGTGCCCGTGCACACCAGATGCGCCATCGCCGTCAAGCCGTGATCGCGTTGTACCTCAATCGCCAAATCGGCGGTTCGCTCCCGAGTGGTGCCGGCGGCACCGCAGGTGATCGACACGAAGCCTGGCTCGATGGCTTTCAGCCGCTCGATCGCGCGAAGGAGCGCGCGCCGCCCGGCTTCGTTCTTTGGAGTGAAGAATTCGAGTGACAGCACGGGGCGTTCCCCGGAAGCGTACAAATCTGCGATGCGCATAGATCGGTCTCTATACGGGCAATCTAGACGCCCCGGCAAGACGGCGCGCCACCAACAGCAGCAATAGTAAGGTCCCCCACGAAACCGCGTGGATGTTCGCGGCACTGCATCCGCTCGATCCATTTCCCGCAGGATCGCCGCCGCCGCTTCCACCGGCGCCGACCCCTGCGTCCGGAGCGCCACCCACTTGCAAGACGATGTCTGCACACTGGTAGTAGATGTCATTGCCCGGCGTCGTGTACGGCGGCTTGTCATACATGACTTGGATCACTTGAAGCGTGCAGTTGTCGCACGGGATGTTGGGTAGGGTGACCGTCGCGGAGTAGTCTCGGTCGCCCGCGCCTTTGTCGGCGATGTTGTCGAGCAAGACCGCTTCATTCGAGTAGAGCTCATCCATGGTGGCAGGGTCCGCGAAGTCGTCGTCTCCGTCCGCGTCGAACGCGATGCGGTAGTGGCCCGGGTGATCGACGTACTCGTCCCACCGGACTTCGATTGTTTCCCCCGGCTCGAAGTAGGTGACGTTGGCGCTGCGCCCTCCGTCGGCGACCCCACAGGGTCCCGTCTTCAAGGTGTCTGGGCCGTACCGCGAAACGGGAGCGCTGAGGCCGAGATGCGCAGCGGCGCCGGACGGTGTGGAGAGCAGCCAGAAGAGCATCGCGGCGGGTGCTAGCAAGCCCATCCGCACATCCTAGCTCACCGGTGTTGCCGGAGCGCGCTTTGTGACCTAAGCCACACCCATGCTGCGCGGAATTCTCATCCTCGCGGTGCTGGTGGCTTTGCCCGCCTGTGACCGCACGAAGATCAATGAGTCCAAGTTCAAGGAGGCGGGGGCCGCTGCGGTCCTCCCGTTCAAGATGAGCCTCAAGGGTGCGCTCGTCGCTGGTCTCGAAGAGGGCCCGGTCAACGCGATCTCTGTCTGTCGTGTCGAAGCCCCGTCACTGGCTGACAAAGCCAGCATCGACGGAGCTCGCCTCGGGCGTACGAGCCGGAAGCTCCGCAACCCCGCGAACGCGCCAAAGCCGTGGATGGAGCCTTTCCTCGAACGCTACGAGAGCGACCCGGAGAGCAGAGAGCCGGCTGTGGTGATCATCGACGAGCAGACCGTGGGCTATGTCGAGCCGATCTTCATGCAACCGCTCTGCGTCACGTGCCACGGCCAGACGATAGCTCCCGAGCTCGCCGCCAAGCTCGGCGAGCTCTATCCAAACGACCAGGCGACCGGCTATGTGGCGGGCGACCTCCGCGGCGTGTTCTGGGCAGAGCTCGCGCGCGAGTGACCGGTTGCCGTCAGCCCATCGCCGCGACGCGTTCCGGTTCGATATAGTAAATCACCCGGACCTCGTCCGGTGTGCGGAACGGGTACTCGTCGACGCCCATGTACTTCTTCGCCATCTTGTCGATGTGAGCGTCGGCACCTTCATTCGTGATCTTAGAAACGCGTCCGCGAATCATCAACGAGCGGTACGGATTGTCGGGGTCGGTGACCGAGATGGCGACGCGCGGGTCGCGTCGGATGTTCCTGTCCTTCAATCGACCCTCCGCGGAGTTGACGACGATCAGCGGGCCGTCGGTGTCTACCCAGACCGCGCTCGCCTGAGGGCTACCGTCGGACATGATGGTCGACAAGTGCGCAAACGCAGGTTTGTCTAGGATGTCGGAGTGGGATTCCGGGATCTGCTTCATGACTTGTCTCCTATAGCACTCGCCCCGTGCGCCGTGGTATGAACGGCCGACACGTGGACTACGACGTCATCATCGTCGGAAGCGGCTTTGGCGGCAGCGTACCCGCGCTTCGGCTCAGCGAGAAGGGCTACCGTGTTGCGGTGCTCGAGCAGGGCCGCCGCGTCACGCCCGCCGACATGCGGGCGGCGGACGAAAGCCTCCGGAAGCTCGTCTGGCTCCCTCAGATTGGGTATCGGGGCTTCTTCGTACAGCACACCTTCAAGCACGTCGGTATCGTGGGCGGGGTTGGAGTCGGCGGTGGAAGCCTCGTTTACGCGGCCGTCCTCCTCCGGCCCGGAGACGGCTTCTTCGGAGACCCTGCGTGGTCGAGCCTCGGCGTCGATTGGAAGGTCGAGCTCGCGCGGCCCTATGACATGGCATCCGAGATGCTCGGCGTCGTCCCGAACCCCGACCACGGAAAGATGGACGACTGGCTTCAGGCGACCGCAGGCGCGATGGGTGCCGAGGACACGTTCGGTCCGGTGCCCCAAGGCATCCTGTTTGGGAATGCCGGGGAGCGGGTTGACGATCCCTTCTTCGGTGGCACCGGCCCGGACCGCACCGCATGCACACGCTGCGGCGCCTGCCTCACCGGCTGCGCCGACGGCGCCAAGAACAGCCTCGACAAGAACTACCTCCATCTCGCGGAAGCGAAAGGCGCCGAGATCCTTCCCGAGCGCAAAGTGACCTTGATCCGTCCCCTGACCGGGGGTGGCTACGAGGTGCAGACGGTCGACCCGTTCGACTCGCGCAACGCGCATGCTCCGGTCACGGCCAGCCGCGTGATTGTCGCCGCCGGCGTCGTGGGCACCCTCGATCTGCTGTTTCGATGCCGCGACGAGCTCGGCACGCTGCCCAATATTTCGCGTCGGCTCGGTGCCGTGGTTCGAACGAACAGCGAGGCCATCGTTGCCGCGCTATCGCCCGACGTCGACGAAGACCTGACGCATGGCACGGCGATCTCGTCTCACTTCTACGTGGGCGACCACACGCACATCACCCAGAATCGCTTCCCTGCCGGCTACAATTTCATGCGCTGGTACCAAGGCCCGCTCGTCGATGGCTCGACACCGTTGCGACGGGCGCTTCGCGTCCTGGGCGAGACGATCCTCCACCCGCTGAGGTCTCTACGCTGCTGGTTCGCCAAGAACTGGCACAAGCGGGTGGTGGTCTTGACGGTGATGCAGAACCTCGACAACCAAATCGCGTTTCGTTTCAAGCGAAGGTGGTTCTCGCCCTTCAGGCGTCGGTTGAGCTCGGATGTCGCGTCGGGCCAGGGAGTGCCCGCCTACATCGCAGAGGCGAACGACGCGGCGCGCAAGCTCTCGGCGCACATCGGCGGGACCGCACACAACAATCTTCTCGAGAGCCTCGGAAACGCTTCGGTCACTGCGCACATCTTGGGCGGCTGCGGGATTGGTTCCGGTCCCGCGGACGGTGTGATCGACGTCGATCATCAGGTGTTCGGCCATCCCGGGCTCTTCGTCACCGACGCATCTGCGATCCCGGCGAACGTGGGCGTGAACCCTTCTCTGACGATCACTGCCCTCGCAGAGCGTTTCAGCGAGCGCTTTCCTTCGAAAGACAGTGTATAGCCGCCGGCGATCCCGGAGGTGGGCGAGGGCGACTCTTACTCTGGCGCTGCGACCAAGGCGTACTTCGCATCGCTGTTGGTATTGTCGTAGTAGGCAATGTGGGCGTTTCCCGAAACGTCGACTTCGATCGAGGTATAGCGGCCCACGTCCCCCGGGCTATCCAGTGTCTCCGAGGCCCAACCGGTGGCGCCGAGCCGGATCGCATACTTCAGGTCACGGTTGCTCTCGTCATAGAAGCTCACGCGAGCGACGCCGAGGGCGTCGAACGCCAAGGACGAGAACTTACCGACGTTGCCCTCCATCTCCACGGGCTCGGTGATCCAGAAGGTCCCGAGTATCTGAGTGGCGTAGCGCAGATCCTTGTCGGACTCGTCGTAGTAGCTGATGTGCGCTGTGCCCGTCGCGTCTAGGGCGAGCGAGGAGTACTTGCCGACATCACGATCGCCGTTCGCGTCAACCGAGCGAATGGTCCACGGTTCGCTACCCGTGCGGGTCGCGTGCCGAAGGTCGCGGCCCGTCGACGCGTAGTAGCTGATATGCACCGTGCCTCCGGCTCCCACCGCAACAGAGGTGTACTGGCCGACGTCGTCACCGTCATCACCGTCGACCGTCTCGACTGCCCACGCCCCCCCGGTCGTGCGCGTCGCGTACATCAGGTCCTTGTTCGCCATGTCGTAGTAGCTGATGTGCGGAACGCCGGACGGATCCAACGCCAAAGAGGCGTGCTGTCCGACGTCGCCGGCTCCGTCGACGACTTCGACCGCCCAAATGCCATTGCTCTGTCGCGTGGCGAGCATCAGATCGTCGTCGCTCTCATCGTAGTAGGCGATGTAGATGACGCCCGCGCCGTCGGCGGCGATCGAGGCGTACTTGCCAACGTCGCTTGGTCCGTCGGGCGACTCCGAGAGCCACGACGCGTCAGCTTGCTGGCTCGAAAGGATCAGATCTCGCCCGCTGCTCGCATAGTGCGCGATCTGGGCGAAGCCCTCCGCATCGAGTGCAAGCGAGGCGTACTCGCCCCTCGTGCCTTGCGGATCGGCGACCTGAATATGCACGCGCGCGCAGGTTCGATCGTAGAGCACTAGGCCCGGCGGGCAGCTCGTGGGGCAGCACATCTGCTCACAGCGTTCGTAGTCGTCCGTGCACTCGAAGCCGCACACACCGAGATCGCAGACTGCCACCGAGTTGGGCGGCGCCTCGCATGGAGTGCACAGGTCCCCACACGAAGCGACGTCGAAATCTGACACACAAGCGTTTCCGCACGGGTGAAAGTCCGGTGCGCATGCGCAGTCGTGGTTGTCGACATCACACACTTCATTGGGGTTGGTGCACTGGACGTCCTGGTCACAGCCACGCAGACAATCGCCCGAGGTGTCGTCACAATAGGTAAACCCGCTGCAGCCCACGTCGTTCGTTCGGCAGTCCCCAGGGTCGACGCAGAATCCGGACGCGCAGGAGAAGCCGTCCGCACATACCGTCGTACAGCCGCCGCAGAACGATGGGTCATCTTGCGTGTTGACGCAGCCCACCTCGCAGAGCTCGAAGCCGAGCCCACAAACACACTCGTGGATCTCCGCGTCGCAGACTTGATTGTCGCCTTCACACTGCGCGGTTTCGATGCAGCCGACCAAGCACTGGCCGGTGCTCTCTTCGCAATAGGTGAAGCCGCTGCAGTCTGTCCCATCGATTCGACAGTCCCCTGGGTCGCGGCAGGTGCCGGATTCGCAGACCGATCCGCTTGGGCACTCGGTTTCGCAGTCGCCGCAGTAGCGCGGGTCGGCGTCCGTGTTGACACAATCGAGTCCGCAAAGCGTCAGCGGCTCGCCGCAGTTGATGCCTCCGCCGTCGGGCGTGCCGGCATCCGGTTCGATCCCGCCGTCATCCGGAGGAACGCCCCCATCCGGGATGCCCGCGTCCGGGGTTGCGATCCCCGCATCTGGCGGGAGGGCGCTGGGGTTGTCGATGGCTTCTAGATCTTCGGGGGGGATCGTCTCTTCGACGCAGGATGGTGTGGCGCAAGAAGTCGTCCCAGGACAAGCACAACTCTCGCCGCTCCCGCACGTCACGCCCACGCAGGCGCGGTAGAGCGCCATACGCACGAGGCGGGACTCCCCTCGGACGAAGCCGGTCTTCACACGACGCGAGACGATTGCTCGGTCGCTGCCCGGCGCAAGGGCATCGAGCTCGATGATGATCTCTCTATCGAGGTCGGCCTCGTCAGCCAAGATGCCGAAAGTTGCCGGGAGAGCGTAGGCCCCGGGCTCGCCGTCTTGCGTGCCGGCGAGGGCAAACACGTTGCTCCAGGTT
>JBATLA010000219.1:0-6691 GCA_049669945.1 Polyangiales bacterium
CTGCTGGCCCTCACGCGCGCGTTCGATGATCGCGTCGAGGCCGGGGGCGTCCGACTCACCGAGGAGTCGTTGCGCGCACGAGCGGAGGTCGCCAATCGGGCCTCCACCCAGGCGGCTCAGCGCGTCCGGATTGCCGGTCACCACGCCGCCTGCCTCTTCCTCGAGGAGGGCGAGCCGAAGCTCGTGAGCTAGCCAACGGATAAGTTCTATTGTCACCGCAAATGTCCGTTTCAAGCAAAATGTAGGCGCTTTTGGGTGCTTTCGTCAATCCAAAGGCGTCTTTTGGTGAGGGAGTGCGCAGACCTCGCCTCAAAGGCCGGATCTGCTACCTTCGGCGCCCCATGGCGGACGCGAAAATCACCCTGGAGCAGGTGTTGCACGTCGCGAAGCTGGCCAGGCTGTCGCTCTCGGATGACGAGGCGCGTCAGATGCAGCAGCAGCTCGACGCGATCCTCGAATACATGGCTGGGCTCGACGAGCTCGACGTCTCCGACGTGCCTCCGACATTTCACTCGATCCCGATGGATGCGCCGCTCCGCCCGGACGTGCCGGTCCGTTGTGCCGACCGCGCCGAAACGTTGGCGCAGGCGCCGCAGAGCGAAGCAGGCGGATACTCGGTGCCGCTGGTTCTCGAGGTCGACTCATGAGCTTCCCCTGGCAGAGCGCCTTCGAGATTCGAGAACAGGTGCAGAGTGGCGCGGTGTCTGCAGTCGACGTGGCGCGCGCTCATCTCGACCGTGCGGAAACGCTCAACCCGAAGCTCGCATGTTTTCTGACCATCGATCACGAGGGCGCGCTCGCCGCCGCGGCGCAGGTCGATCGTGCCCGCGCGGCTGGGGAGACGCTGGGCCCACTGGCTGGGGTGCCGGTGGCGGTCAAGGACAACCTCTGTACGCGCGGCGTTCGCACGACCTGCGCGTCGAAGATCCTCGGTGACTACATCCCGCCGTACGACGCGCACGTCGTCGAAGCGCTGCGCGCATCGGGCGCGGTCATCCTCGGCAAGACGAATCTCGACGAGTTTGCGATGGGCTCGTCGAACGAGAACTCCGCCTTTGGCAACGTCGCCAATCCTTGGGCGCTCGACCGCGCACCCGGTGGTTCGTCCGGTGGCTCTGCGTGCGCCACAGCAGCGGGGCTCGCCCCAATTGCGCTCGGGAGCGACACGGGCGGCTCAGTGAGGCAGCCCGCAGCCTTTTGCGGCATCACCGCGATCAAGCCGACGTATGGGCGTGTGTCTCGTTACGGCCTCGTCGCGTTTGCCTCGTCCCTCGACCAAGTGGGACCGATGGCGCGTTCGGTTCGCGAGGCGGCTGCGCTGCTCGAAGTCGTTGCCGGCCACGACCCCCGAGACGCGACGTCAGCGGATCGACAAACCGAGCCGTATCTCGCGGCCTGCGACCGTGGGGTCGCGGGGCTTCGCGTAGGCGTGGTTCGCGACCTCTTGGAAGGCCTGCAAGACGCCGACGTACGCAAAGCCGTGGAGGCAAGCCTCTCGGCGCTCGAGAAGGAAGGGGCCACTCTCGTGGATGTCGCCCTTCCGCACGCGAAGCACGCGGTTTCAGTCTACTACTTGATCGCGACGGCGGAAGCGTCCAGCAACCTCGCTCGATTCGACGGCATTCGATACGGCTTACGCGTTCCAGGGCAGGACCTGACCGAGACCTACACCAACACGCGGGCCCAGGGCTTCGGCCCCGAGGTGCGTCGACGCATCATGCTCGGGACCTATGCGCTCTCCGCGGGTTACTACGACGCGTTCTATTTGAAGGCACAACGAGTCCGTACGCTGATTCGGCGCGACTACGACACGGCCTTCGAGAGCTGCGATGTCGTGTGCACGCCCACCACGCCGACTCCGGCGTTTGCGTTGGGCGAGAAGACGAGCGACCCGCTCGAGATGTATCTGGCCGACATCTTCACGCTACCGCCGAGCCTCGCGGGCTTGGCCGCGATCAGCACGCCATGCGGCAAGTCGTCCGATGGACTTCCGATTGGGCTTCAGCTCGTCGCTGCGCCGTTCGACGAAGAGCGGCTTTGCAGTGTCGCGCAAGCTGTCGAAGACGCGTGTGGGCTCGCTGATGAGCATCCCGCCGCGCTCGACTGAAGCGCGATGCGCCTATTTTTCGTCGAGCTGGCGATGCTCTTCGTCGACCGGTGGCGCCAGGCTAGCTTGCCTGACCATGATGGTCGACGGCGTGCTGCGGCGTTCCTCGCCAGCCACCTCGACGCGGTTGCGGCCGCGTGCCTTGGCCCGGTAGAGGGCCTGGTCGGCCTCCTCGATGAGAGCGTCTGCGCTGACGCCCGGACGCAGCATCGAAAGACCGATGCTCACGCTGATCTGCTCGGGACCGTCATCGACTTGAGGCGCGCTGGCGAGTCGGCCACGCAGGCGCTCGGCGACGATGCGCGCGGCGGTCAGCTTGATCTCGGAGAAGATCACCAAGAACTCCTCGCCGCCCCAACGCGCGACGATGTCGTTGCGCCGCACGTTTTCCGTGAGCGACGCGGCGATCTGCTGTAGTACCCGGTCGCCTGCGCCGTGTCCGAACTCGTCGTTGATCGCCTTGAAGTGGTCGACGTCGCACATCGCGACGCAAAGACCGGTGTTGTTGCGGCGCGCTCGGGCGATCTCCTCTTCGAGACGCTTCGTCGCGTGCCGGCGGTTGTAGAGGCCCGTGAGCCCGTCAGTGAGCGCGAGAAGCCTCGTCTCTTCGATGAGGAAGAGGGACTTGACCACGACGCCGAGCGCATCGGCGATGAGGGCGGCGTTGCGCATGTCGCCATCACCGCAGATGGTGGCGCCGCCAAACACCTGGAGTGTGCCGAGTCGCTCTTCTCCAACGCGGATATCATGGATCTGCGATGGGCCGCCCAAGACGTCGTGGCCGCTTCCGAACTTCGGGTCGCGCTCCACCGTGGTGCACACAGCCCCGAGGCTCTTTTCTGGGATTCCCAAGGCCGCAAGGCCTGGCAGTCCGTCATCCTCGGGCCACGGACCACGCGCGCGGATCGAGTAGGTGGGACCGCCCGGGCCGAGAAGATGCAGCACCAGGTACGGGCAGCCGATCACTTCGGCGGCCAGCGCGAGCACGTGCTCGCCAAACTCGATGCGGTCGTTCACGTAGTTCATCAGACGGCGCACTTCGGACTGAACCACCACTTCGAACAAATGATGATCGAGCACGGCGCTGACGCGTTCGAGCGGCGTTCCATTGAGCTCGGGGATCCGGCTCGCCCGCGGCGTTCGCCCCTTCATCAGCTCCTCGACCGCGGGGAGGAGTTTTTCGTCCATCTCTTCCTTGGAGAGATAGACGTCGGCGCCGGCGTTCCGACCCCAGAAGCGAGTGTGCGCACCGTCGGCCGCGGTCAACAGCATGAACGCGATGTCCGCCATGGCCGGGTCGCCTCGGAGGACGCGGCAAAACTGGACGCCTGTGATCGCGTCCATTTCGACATCGCTCACGACCAAGTCGAACGTGTGGTCCAGCGTGAGGTCGAGCGCCTCCTCGCCGGAGCTCGCTTCGGTGATGTCGAAGCCCATCGTTGCGAGCTTGTCGACCACGAGGCGGCGGATCGACGAACTGTCGTCCACCACCAGAACCCGAAACTGCTCGGGCGCGCCGCTCCCCTGCCTAGACTTCAAAGGCATCCTTCCCCACTCTCATCATGAGAAAAACCTAGGCGAAATGCCAATGTATCTGGGTCTGGGGCGCCATGGCCTTCCGTTCCGGGTGCGCTATAACCTCGCGGCATGACCGCCTATGAGCCTGTGATCGGCCTCGAAGTGCACGCCCAGATGCGCTCGAGAACCAAGCTATTCTGCGGTTGTCCCACCGAGTACGGGGCGCCGCCAAACGAGCACACCTGTCCAGTATGTCTCGGGCTTCCGGGCGCGCTGCCGGTGCCCAATCGGAAGGCCATCGAGCTCGCGGTGCAGGCGGGTTTGGCGCTCGAATGCGAGGTTGCCTCACATAGTGTGTTCGCGCGGAAGAACTACTTCTATCCCGACCTTTCGAAGGGGTATCAGATTTCGCAATTCGAGCTCCCGCTCAACGGCGAAGGTCACCTCGATATCGAGGTCGCCGGCGAGACCAAGCGAGTCGGCATCACCCGGATTCACGTCGAGGAGGACGCGGCGAAGAACATCCATGGGGCGGGGTCGAGCGCGGTCACGCTCGTCGACTTCAACCGGGGAGGCACACCGCTCATTGAAATCGTGAGCGAGCCCGATCTGCGCAGCAGTGACGAAGCGGAAGCCTACCTTCGGAAGCTCAGGGACATCCTGATGTTCATCGGCGTCAACGACGGGAACCTCGAGGAGGGCTCGTTTCGTTGCGACGCGAACGTCTCGATACGCCCAGTCGGCCAAGAGGAGCTCGGCACCCGAACCGAGCTCAAGAACATCAATTCGTTTCGTTTCGTCAAGAAGGCGATCGAGCACGAGATCGCGCGCCAAGAAGGTGTCCTTCAAAGTGGCGGCAAGATCGTGCAGGAGACGCGCACCTGGAGCGAGGGGCAGGGCAAGACGATTTCCATGCGCGGCAAAGAAGAGGCGCACGACTATCGCTATTTCCCCGACCCCGATCTTCCGCCTGTCGTGGTCGACGAGGCGCGCATCGGGGAGCTGCGCGCGGCGATGCCCGAGTTGCCCGTCGCGAAGCGGGCGCGTTGGCAAGCGGAGTTGGGGCTCACGGAGTACGACGCAGGCGTGCTCTGTGCGCACCCTGAAATCGCACGCTACTTCGAGAATGTGGCTTCGGCGCTGGCCGAGCAAAGCGGAAAGAAGCTGGCCAAGGTCGGCAAGAAGGCAGGGAACTTCGTCCAGGCCGAGGTGCTTCGCCACGCGACGACCGACGGGCTGGAAGCATCGTTCCCCGTGGCGGCAAGCTTGATCGCCGAGCTCTTGGCGTGCGTCGAGGACGGCACGATCAACGGAAAGATCGCGAAGAAGGTGTTCGCCGACATGGTCGATACCGGCAAGGCCCCGAAGCTCATCATCGAAGAGCAGGGCTTGGCGCAGGTGACGGACACGGGCGCCATCGAGGACGAGGTGCGCCGCGTCATCGAAGCCAATCCCTCGCAGGTCGAGCAGTACAAGGGCGGCAAGGAGAGCCTCATCGGCTACTTCGTCGGGCAGGTGATGAAGGCGACGAAGGGCGCGGCCAACCCGAAGGCCGTCAACGACATCCTTCGGCGGCTTCTGGACGAGCAATGAGCGCCGGGCTGTCTCGCGAGCCGTTGAGCGGCGCGAGCTGGTTTGCCGTCGAGCTCGACCCTGCCACGCGCGAGGTCGTGATGCTCGACCAGCGCTTGCTTCCGAACGAGGTGCGCTATCATCGCTACCGCAAGCCCGATCAGGTGGCCGATGCGATTCGCAACATGGTGGTGCGTGGGGCGCCGGCCATCGGAATCGCCGCAGCTTATGCGCTCGCGCTGGTCGCGCGCGACGAGCCGGGCGATGCCAAGATGTTTCTGGTGGCCAATGGCACCGCGGGCCGCATCCTGAACGGCACGCGGCCCACTGCAGTCAATCTCGCCTGGGCCATTGCGCGTATGTCGCGCAAGGCGGGTGAGGTGGCGGATCTGAGCCCCGAGGAGCGCTTCGAGGGCATGCTTGCCGAGGCCGAAGCGATTCACCGAGAAGACGTCGAGGCTTGCAAGAAGATGGGCGCGCTTGGCGCCGAAGACGTTCCCGACGGTGCCGTCATCCTCACGCACTGCAATGCGGGGGCGCTGGCGACCGGGGGCTACGGGACGGCGCTCGGGGTGATTCGCGCCGCACACGCCGAAGGCAAGAACGTTCGCGTCTTGGCCGACGAAACTCGACCGTACCTGCAAGGTGCGCGCTTGACCGCCTGGGAGCTTCACCAAGATGGCATTCCCGTCGAGGTCATCACGGACAACATGGCGGGCCACTTCTTGCAGCGCGGCGAAATCCAATTCGTGGTGGTCGGAAGCGATCGCATCGCGGCCAACGGGGACGTGGCGAACAAGATCGGCACGTACACGGTTGCGGTGCTTGCGAATCGACACGAGGTGCCATTCACGGTCGCCGCGCCTTGGAGCACCGTGGACCTTCGGACGCGTTCAGGAGCGGATATCCCGATCGAACAGCGCTCGCGGGAAGAGGTGGCGCGTGTCGGCGACACGAAGCTGGTGGCCGACGGCGTCGGGTGCCGCCATCCCGCGTTCGACATCACGCCGGCGGCGCTGGTCGATGCGATCTACACGGAACGCGGCGTCGTCCGTCCCAAGATTGGCGAGCGGCCAGACGTTCTCGTCGGCTAGAGCCGTACCAGGGCGACCCCCCAGTTGAGACCTGCGCCAATGCCTAGGAAGCAAAGCAAGTCGCCCTCGTGGATGCGGCCGTCTCGTCGAAGCTCGTCGAGCAGGATGCCGATGGTCGCGGCAGAGGTGTTGCCGAACCGGGCGATGTTGGAGGGGATCTTCTCGGGGGGGATCTTCAGCTTGTCCCGCACGGCGCGATTGATTCGATCGTTCGCTTGGTGTGCGATGAAGCAGTCGATGTCGTCTTGGGAGATGCCCTCGCTCTCGCAGATGGATCGCACCGTGCGAGACAGCGTCTGCACCGCCTTCTTCAGCAGGGAGGGACCCTGCATTTGCGGGATGTGATCGTCCGCGTCCAGGACCTCCGGCGTCACGTAGGGGATGCGGCGGAAGCCGACGC
>JBATLA010000220.1:0-1958 GCA_049669945.1 Polyangiales bacterium
GGTGCGGGGCGCGAGTCTGCGCTTCGTGCTTTTCAGAACGTTGGTATGCGGGTAACCCTGCTTCGTGACGTGACCCCGATTCCCCACAATGGTTGCCGCCCGCCCAAGCGGCGGCGCGTATAAAGGCTGCGGAGGCAATTGATGACGAGTCCGACCCTAGTCGCACGCAATTGGCGAGAACTCATTCGCCCCAGGAACGTTCCGGTAGACCAAGAGTCGCTGAGCGAAACCTACGGCAAGTTCGTGGTGGAGCCGCTCGAGCGCGGCTTCGGCATCACGCTCGGCAACTCGCTTCGGCGAGTCTTGCTGTCGTCCCTGCAAGGGGCTGCCATCACGGCCGTCAAGATTGACGGAGCGCTCCACGAGTTCACCTCGGTGCCCGACGTCGTCGAAGACGTCACCGAGATGGTCCTCAACTTCAAAGAGGTCGTTGTTCGCTCGCATACCGCGCGAACCCAGACTGTCCGCATCGAGAAGGAAGGCCCGGGGGTAGTGACCGCCGGTGACATCCAGACGAGCGATCAGATCGAGATTCTCAATCCGGATCACAAGATCTGCACCCTGGCCAAGGGCGGTCGCTTCGCCGCTGATCTCACGATCAACGTCGGACACGGCTATGTTCCTGCGGACCGCAACAAGGCTGCGGGTATCCCGATCGGGACCATCGCCATCGACTCCCTGTTCTCGCCGATCCGCAAGGTCAACTACACCGTGACCAACGCTCGTGTCGGCCAGATCACCGACTACGACAAGCTCACCCTCGAGGTGTGGACCAACGGCGCGGTGAAGCCCGCAGACGCGGTCGCGTACGCGGCCAAGATCCTCAAGGACCAGCTCACCATCTTCATCAACTTCGAAGAGCAGGACGAGCCGGTCGAAGAGACGAGCTCGGAAGAGCCGCTCAACGAGAACCTCTTCCGCTCGGTCGACGAGCTCGAGCTATCGGTTCGCTCCGCCAACTGCCTCCAGAACGCCAATATCAAGCTGATCGGCGAGCTCGTGCAGAAGAGCGAAGGCGAGATGCTCAAGACGAAGAACTTTGGGCGAAAGTCGCTCAAGGAAATCAAAGAAATCCTGGCTGACATGGGTCTTTCCCTCGGCATGCAGATCGACAACTGGTCGCAGATGCTCGATCGTTGGAAGACGCAGCAGGCCAATCAGTAACGCAAGCACGAGATTGTTCGCGAGTAGGTCGTCATGAGGCATCAAAAGGCAGGCAGAAAGTTCGGTCGCAACACCAGTCATCGCCGCGCCATGTTCAGGAACATGGCGGGCAATCTGGTCTTGCACGAGCAGATCAAGACGACCGACGCGAAGGCGAAGGAGCTTCGTCGCATCGCAGAGCGTCTCGTTACGAAGGCCCTTCGGCTTGGTGACGATCTCACCGTCGACGTGGCGAAGATCAAGGATGAAGCCGAGCGCGAGCGCGTCCTTTCGCGGCGGCTCCACGCGCGTCGTCAGGTTGCCCGCTTCCTCCCGAAGCAGCTCGCCAAGACGAATTCGGACGGCACGGTGGAAGAGGTCGACCTCATTCACAAGCTCTTCACCGACATCGCACCGCGCTACCTCGAGCGGGTCAAAGAGAACAAGGGCGGCGGCTACACACGCGTCATCAAGGTCAACCACCGCCGCGGCGACAACGCCCCGATGTCGTTGATCGAGTTCCTCGACTAGTCACCCCGGACGTACAGCAGGATCGCGGCCGCGGCAATGAACGCCGGGGGTCGAACCTCTGTTCGACCATGTTCGTCCTCCAGCCCATCATCGGGGCGATCCCGCCTACGGTTCATGACTGAAGAGGTCATCGGAGCGATTCGGTCCTACGCGCGGGGCCCCCATACATGGACCCCAGACGAGAACAATTGCGTATATCGAAAACGGTCTTGCGGGCGTAGCGTTCGAGATCCTTTGGTGGGCGGTGGGCGCCTGCCATCACAAAGGAGCAAGAACATGGCCGA
>JBATLA010000221.1:0-2076 GCA_049669945.1 Polyangiales bacterium
TTGAATGTCGCCCTTGCGACGGCTGCGGCGGCGCGCGACGTCGGCCGGCGACTCGAGCTCCTTGAGCGCCGCAACGGTTGCGTTCACCACGTTGTGGGCGTTCGTCGTGCCAAGGATCTTTGCCAAAACGTCCTTCACGCCTGCGGCCTCGAGGACCGGACGCATCGCGCCACCGGCGATGACGCCAGTACCCTCGGAAGCAGGACGCAAGATGATGCGCCCCGCGCCCGAGTGACCGACGACGCGGTGAGGGATCGTTCGACCCGTGAGCGGAACCCGGAACAAGTTGCGCTTTGCAGCGTCCGTGCCCTTGCGAATCGACTCGGGGACCTCGTTGGCCTTGCCCATGCCGACACCAACGTGACCGTTGCCGTCTCCGACCACGACGAGCGCGCTGAAGCTGAATCGCCGCCCGCCCTTCACGACCTTCGCGACGCGGTTGATGAAGATCACTCGATCGGTGAGATCGTCGAGCGAGTTCGGATCAATGATTTGGTCCTTGTATGCCATCTGTGCCTCAGAACTTCAGACCCGCTTCGCGGGCCGACTCGGCCAATGCGCGAACGCGTCCGTGATAACGGTAACCGCCTCGATCGAACACCACCTGCTCGACCCCTTTTTCCATGCACGCCTTGGCGACGGCGTTGCCCACCGATTTCGCCGTCTCGACCTTGCTGGCGCCGGGTCCGGTGACGCTCGACGCCTGGGCAATCGTCTTGCCCTGTGAGTCGTCGATGACCTGTGCGTAAATGTGCTTCGAGCTGCGGAACACGGCAAGACGGGGCCGCGTGGTGGTGCCGTGCACCTTCTTGCGGATCCGAAGCTTACGCCGAGCGCGACCTGTAACTTTCTTCTGCATCATGCACCAGCCTTTCCGGCCTTGCCTGCCTTCTCGCGAATGCGCTCGCCCGTGTAACGAACACCCTTGCCGTTGTAGGGCTCGGGCGGACGCACTTGGCGAATCCGCGCCGCGATTCGACCAACGAGCTGCTTGTCCGGCGACTCGAGGTGTACGCGGGGGAACTTCGTACCGGCCTCGTCGATGGTCTCGACCTTGACCGCCACGGCCTTGGGAATATCCAGAATCGGCTGATGGGAAAGACCCACCGTCATCTTGAGCTGGTCGTTCTTGAACTCGGCGCGATAGCCGACGCCACGGAAGTCGAGCGACTTCTTGTAGCCGGTCGCCACGCCCTCGACCATGTTGCGCAAGATCGCACGCGTCAGGCCCTGGTACTGCAGGCCCGCCTTGCCGGCGCCCGCGGCGGGCGCGACGGTCAGCTTGCCTTCGTCTTTGGTCACGGCGACCTCGGGACGAAGGCTATACGTGAGCTCGCCCTTCGGCCCCTTGACCGTGATGTCCTGGCCTGTGAGCGAGACCTGCACGCCCTTGGCGATCTCCACCGGCTTCTTGCCGTTTCGGGACTGCTTTCCTGTTTGCGTCTCGGTCATCACCAAACCTCGCACAAAACCTCACCGCCGACGCGCTTGTCGCGCGCTTCGCGGTCGGTCATCAGGCCGGCAGACGTTGAGAGAATCGCAACGCCCATGCCGTTTTGAACACGGGGGATGTCGTGGTGCCCGACGTAGAACCGTCGGCCCGGACGACTCGCTCGGCGCATGCCCACGAACGCGCTTTGGCGATCGCGACTGTACTTGAGGAAGATCGTCAGGGAGTTCTGCACCCCGTCGTCGACGCGGTAGTCGTCGATGAAACCCTCTTGCTTGAGAATCTCGGCGATGTGCGCCTTGAGCTTCGAGGAAGGGAGCACGGTATGCTGGTGTTGAGCCTGAGCGGCGTTTCGGATGCGCGTGAGCATGTCAGCGATTGGATCGGTCATCATGACGGTACTCTCCTCACCAGCTCGACTTCGTGAGACCCGGGATATCACCCGCGAGCCCGTATTTACGGAGACAAATGCGGCACATCTCGAACTTGCGGTAGTAGCCGCGCGGACGTCCGCAGACCTTGCAACGATTGCGCTGTCGCACCGAGAACTTCGGTGTCTTTTCCATCTTGGCAAATGCTCGCTTACTAGCCATCTGCGTCCTCTAGTTCCTGAACGGCATGCCAAG
>JBATLA010000222.1:0-5680 GCA_049669945.1 Polyangiales bacterium
GCGTCGGCTACCGGCCTGCCCCGGTGCTCGACGTATCCGCCCGCGTCGATCACACGGCCAGTCGGCGTCACCGACTGGCCGCCTCCGTCGACGGCATTCCCGAACGGGTCGATGGGCTCGCCGAATCGAATGATGCATGCGCCCCTCATGCCGACCACCTTCCGGAAGAAAGCGACCCAGCGGTCTATCCGGGAGAACTCGTCGTCCTCGATGATGTAGCGGGCCTGCCCCTCTTCCATCAGCCAATCGCGGATGAGGGTTTCGGCCTCGAGCACGAGCGCGTAGTTGATTGTGGTCGGGACGAACCATACGGGGCGGTCAATCCGGCGCACCTGGTTCGTCGTGAACGCCTCGACTGCCGACCCGAGCAGACCGAGCTTCAGGTGCTGTTCGATCATCCCCGAACGGCTGCGGGTTCCACCCGGGAAGAACAGCGAGTGATAGCCCCGTTCGATCATGACCTGGGAATAGAGCTTCAATACTTCCTTATATAAGCTGACGCGGATTCGGCGGTCGACGCGGTACGCGCCGAGGTTGTGCATGAAGAAGCTGATGATCGGGTTGGTGAAGAGGTTTTTGCCCGCGCCGTAGATGACCGGCGGCAATCCCGAGATCTCGAGCGCCTGCGCGAGGACGATGGAGTCGAGGTTGGACGAGTGGGTTGGGACGAAGACCAAGCTCCCCTGGTTCTGCAAGTACCGCAGGTGATCGAGGTCACCCTGGACCTGGAGCACGCGACCGAGGGCTTCGGGAGACGGCGCCATGAGGTCTTGAGTCAGACGCCTCGGCTCCATGACTCCACCGATCAAACGCGGGATGGCCCCCCTCGCAAACCGATACACGCGTGGGTCGAAGTTGCCCGCGACGTCGCGCGCCATGTTCGTCACGATGGTGTGGAGCACCCGGCGCTGCTCGCTCGTATCCATCTTGCCAACGCGCCGGATCATCGAACGCCAGTAGCCGAGCCGGTCCCGCGCCTCGTCGTCGCGCTGCTTCTCGAGCCGGCGGATTTCGTGAAAGGCCGCGTCGTTGAGCGCCATCTCCAGACGATTGGGGTCTGACTCGAGGTCTGCGCAAATTCGGCTGACGACGTCCGAGACGATGTCGTCTCGCTCGCTGTTGAACCAGAAGATCGATGGATCGCTAGGCCGCGGCACATACGGTTTGAGGTGCGGCAATCGTAGCGGACGTTCCGACAAGAAGCGCTTCAACATCGCGACCTCAGACCGCCTCGAAGTAGCGTTGGAGCTCCCACTCGCTGACCGCTCGGTTGTACTGGCGGCACTCCCAATCGCGAGTTCGGATGTAATGGTCGACGAACGCGTCGCCCAACACTTCGCGCGCCGCCTCGCTCGCCCGCAGCTTCTCCACCGCGGCCTCGAGCGTGAGCGGAAGCGCCAGCGCCGGATCGCCGGTCTCGGTGGCGTCACCGGAGGTCTCTGCGGGCGGTACGATCTCGTTTTCGATGCCGTAGAGGCCCGAGCCGAGACAGGCAGCCATGGCCACGTGCGGGTTGATGTCCGCTGCCGTCTGGCGAAACTCGATTCTTGCCGCGCTGTCGCTTGGTCCGAGGATCACGCGGGAACCGCAAGTACGGTTCTCGATGCCCCATGAAGAGTTCAGTGGCGCCCAGACTCCCGGTACATACCGCTTGTACGTGTTGATGAACGGCGAATAGAATGCCGTGAGCTCTGGCGCGAGGCTGACGAGGCCGCCGAGGTAGTGCAGGCCGGTCTCGCTGAGGCTGTCACTCCCAGCAGCAGCGAATAGATTGATCTGACCGCCGGCGTCCCAGAGGCTTTGGTGCAAGTGGCCACTCGAGCCCGGTAGGTCGGCATTCCACTTGGCCATGAACGTGGCCGTGAGGTCGTGACGCGCGCAGATCTGTTTGACCGTCGTCTTGAACAAGGCGCCTTTGTCAGCCGAAGCCAGCACGTCGTCGTAGCGAATCGCTGCTTCCCAAACGCCGGGGCCCGTCTCGGTGTGAATGCCTTCCACCTCGATGTCATAGGCCTCGCAAGTGTCGAGAATGTCGTCGACCAGCGCTTGGTACTGGCCCTCGCGAAGCCACGAATAGCCGAACATGCCCGGGCTCAGGGGCTCGAGCCCGCGAAATCCCTTCTCGTGCAGCGAGTGTGGGGTCTCCTGGAAGATCCAAAACTCGAACTCCGCGGAGAACTTCACGCTGAAGCCGGCGTCAGTCGCGCGCTGCCGGACGGCCTTCAGCAGGTTGCGGGGGCAGGCCGGATGGGGCGCGCCGTCCTGCGTGTAGAAATCGACGAGGAAGTTCGCGGTGTCCGGCGCGTCGGGAAGAACTCGAAAAGTCGAGGCGTCGATTCGCGCCAGCGCGTCCGGATAGCCAGTGTCCCAGCCGGTTACCTTCGCGTTGTCGTAGAGCTGGTCCGAGATGTCCCAGCCGAAGATGACGTCGCAGAAGCCAAACCCCTTTTCGAGCGAGGACCAGAACTTCTCTAGGCTGATGTACTTGCCCCGCAGTACGCCATCGACGTCGAAGCCGCCGACTTTGACCTTTCGAATGCCCTTGTTCTCGAACTCACGCCGCAACTCTTCGATCACTGGTCCTCCTCGGGGGCCGGAGCATACCCCGTTTTGGGGTTCGGTGCGCGGCGTTCCTAGTGGCGAGTCTCAGACGGGATCCAGCGGTGAACCAAGCTCAATCCGACCACGAAAACCAATGCGACCGAGGCATGGCCGAGGAGCTCGTGGGAGGTGCCCGCAATCGAGCAATGTGCCTTGAGCACGAAGTTGCCCGCGACGCCGGCGGCAGCGGCCGCGACCAAGTTGCCGAGCGCATTTCCGCGGTCCACCAGCCGGAGCAACGCATAGACGGGAACTCCGAGTAGAAGGCCGACGCCCATGCATGCGCCGGCCATGAAGCCACCGCCATGGTCGTGCGTGGTTGCGGCGAGGGCGGCCGGGACTGGCCAGAACGCCGCCACGACGGTTGCGCCCAGGGCGACGCAAACCAAGCACCATGACTGCCAGCGAGGGATGGCGGGCAGATGAACCGGACGGGTCACCATGAACATCGCGAGCACCAAGAGAAGACAGAATGCCACGAGGCTCGCCGTCCACTGGAGCGTCCGGCCTTCCGCCCCGATCAGCGGGAACGCGAACCAACCCGCTACGCCGAGCAGGGCAAAGATCGACAGCACGATCGCGCGGCGAACGCTCGTGGAGCGACTCCTGAGGAAGCCGGCCAGCGTCCGGTCGCTCTCGTCGCACCGGGTCTTCATCTCCGAGAACATCTCATCGAAGAGCGCCCCGCTTTCGGGCGTGCCCGCGGCGTCGAGCTCGCGCAATCGCTCGCCGAGACCGGCGTCGGGCCTATCGCTCGGGCTAGTCATTCATCACCACGTATTTCCGAAACCAGCAATTGTTTCAAAGTAGTGTAGGCACGGTGTGCGCGTACGCGTACAGCACCCTCGGATGTGCCCACAATTTGGGCGATTTCGGCATACGGACGCTCCTGAAACCAGTGAAGCTCGATCACCTCTCGTTGGCTGTTTGGGAGCCGTTCGAGGGCACCGTGAAGGAGGACTGAGCGCTGTCGGAGCTCGATCGGCATGAAGTCGGCCTCTGGCGCTGCCTGGGTGTCGACCTCGAGGTCGCTCATCTTCCGCCGCTTCTTCCGGCGCCAGTGCTCGCGGACGAGGTTCATGGCGATGGTCATCACCCAAGGGCGGAGCTTGGAGCCTCGGCGGAAGTCGTTGCGAGCGCCGTGGAGTCGGAAGAACGTTTGCTGCACGATCTCTTGCGCGAGCTCGTCGTCGCGCAGGTGCCGGCGTGTGAGCCGGAGAAGGATGGGCGCGTATCGTTCGAACAGCAGTCGGAAGGCGGCATCATCCCCGTCGACGTAAGCGTCCATCAGCTCTTCATCGGTCGGTCGGGGCTTCGAAGAGCTACCGGACATGGTTCGTCTCCGGCTCGAGAGGAACCGCGAAGCTTCCTGGGTCTCTTTGCGATTTCAGCCAGAAACCGGCGAAGGCGAGCGTACCGAGAAGCATCAGAAGAAGCGCGAGCCGGACCCATTGCCGGTGTGCGTTCATGTCCGGCCTTTCGACGATCACTGGCGCGATCGGTATGGGACGCGCTCCGGACGTGCTCAGAATCTTGCCCGCGGGGTGGCTGCTGCTCACGTGCGCGGGGGGGCGACTCGTATTGAGGGCGGCGACTGGGATCGAGCCGATGTGTGAGGTTTCCATCCACGGCGCGATGTCCTGCGTCCGCGGATTCTGTTTGGCGGACTCGACCTCGATCCACTCGAGCGCCGTCCGCATGGACGCGGCGTCGGGGTACCTCTGAATTGGGTTTCTGGCCATCGCGCGCCGGATTACGTCGAGCAATCCTGGGAGATCGTCAAACCCATCGTCGGTTTCCCAGACGGCGGGGGGGGCGCCTGTCGTCATGTGGTGAAGCAGCGCGCCCGCGGCGTAGAGGTCCGACGTCGGCTCGAAGACGCCGCCTCCGAACAACTCGGGCGCCATGTAGGAGACTGCGTGCCGGCCCGACCCGGTGTGGGCCGCATGTGCGCTGGCCTCTCGGTTGCTTCGAAGCAGCGGAAGGACACCCATCCCCACCACGCGTGCCGCGAGACGACCTTGTCGGTCGCGCGCCACGATGATGTTCTGGGGCGTCAGGTCGCCATGGATCAAGCCCTCGGCGTGCGCGGCGTCGAGGCCATTCAAGACGCCGGTGGCGAGCCGGAGCACCTCCAGCGAGCTCAACGATCGCTCTTGGAGGACGTCCGAGAGGAGAGCCCCGCGCGTATCTTGAAAGGCGAGATAGGGGACGCCGTCTATGACGCCCGCGTCGAGAACGCGCGGGATCGCGCGGGACTGAATCGCGCCCAGCCGGTGCGCAAGTTCGGAGAAGCTGGCCTCGGCGCGGAGCGAGCGGCTGACGTCCATGGGCAGCACGCAAAGGATGAGTGGTGTTCCCTCCGTCGATGCGCGGTAATAGGTGACCAGCCCGCCCCAGGGGAGCGCGCCATCGACGGCGTAGCGGCCGGCGAAGAGCTCTTCGGCCCGAGGGTGCGCACCGCCACGCGAGGGAAACATCGGGTTGAGAGTAGTCCCGTTGGCTCGAGGACGCGACTCTTTAGCCGTCGGCCCTCACGGCCTGCCCTCGGGCGAGAATTTCCCCAGTTGGTTGCCGGGTGAGCTCGTACGCGCGAGTGCGATCGCCCGTGATCCAAGTCTCCATTTGAACCTGCTCTCCGGCGTGCGCCTCCCGGATGTACTCGATCGACAGCCCGCCGAGCGGCCCCTCGAGCCCCGTCGCCTCACCTGCCTGTGCGGCGAACCAGCGCGTGTCGTCGATGAAGTCGACGTAGCGAGCCTGATTCACGTGCCCAAAGCTGTCCTGGTCGCTGGGCCGCACGGTCCATTGCCGGCGCCAGGCCCCCTGACGTTCGCCGTCGGGCCAGGGGCGAGCGGGAGGCGTCGCTTCGTCCGTGACGAATCCGCTGACGATGGGATCCAGCGGCGCCGGTCCGTCTGGCCCGAGGTTGACGACGGTCATGCGCGCTCGCACGGCGACCGCGCTCTCGCTAGATTTCATGATGCGATGCCCGAAGTCGAAGCTCGTCCGTCCGACGCGCGCGACCCACGTGGCGATCTCGATTGGGTCGCCGTACGAGAGGGGCGCGAGGTATTCG
>JBATLA010000223.1:0-2597 GCA_049669945.1 Polyangiales bacterium
GCCCTGCAAGCGTCAGGGCTATGGCAGGGGCGGAAAGGCGCATTGTGCGTGGGAGCGATCCGGGCGGCTATAGCCGCGCCCTATGAGGGGGTCAAGCGGGTTTTCCTTGGTTTTCAAGGGGTTGGGCGTGCCGTTCGTCCGACACGATGCGTCCGTCTCTCATGGAAACTCGACGTGGCATCATTGCCGCGAAGTCGCTGCTGTGGGTGACGATGAGGAACGTCGTCCCGTGCCGCTGATTCAAATCCAAGAACAGCGCTTGGACCGAGGCGCTGGTTTGGCTGTCGAGATTGCCCGTCGGCTCGTCCGCCAGGACCAGCTTCGGCTCCATCAGCAGAGCCCTCGCGAGTGCCACCCGCTGTTGTTCGCCGCCGGAAAGCTCGCCCGGCCGATGGGTGAGCCGCGCGGAGAGTCCGACTTCGTCGAGGAGCTCTCGGGCCCGGCCTTCCAGGCGGCGCCGGCCTTGGATGAGGCCCGGCATCAGCACATTCTCCAAGGCCGTGAACTCGGGGAGGAGATGGTGAAATTGGAAAACAAAACCGATGCTTCGGTTGCGAAACTCTGCAAGATCGGAGCTTCCGAGGCTGGTCACATCCCGCCCCTCGTAGAAGATCCGGCCCTCTGTCGGCAGGTCTAGCGTGCCGACCAGGTGCAGGAGCGTGCTCTTGCCGGCTCCCGACGGCCCGACGATCGTGACCATCTCGCCGCTCCCGATGTCGAGATCGATGCCCTTCAAGACTTCGAGGGACCGGCCCTCGTGCTCGAAGGCTTTGCTCACGTTTTGCACGCTGACGAGTGGATCGGACATCGGGGGTGCGGGGGTTCAGTCGTATCGAAGGGCGTCGACGGGCCGCACTCGGCTCGCTTGATACGCCGGAAAAAGAGTTGCCGCGAGGCATACCACCACGGTAGCCGCCCCCACCAGAGCGAACTCCGTGGGGTCGAGATGAACGGGGAGCTTGTCGATGTAATAGACCTCGGGATTCATCCGGATTCCGAAGTGTTCCGCGGCAAACGTGAGGACGAAGCCAAGTCCGAGACCCATGAGGCTTCCCGCCGCGCCGATGAGGAGCCCTTCGATCACGAAGATCCGAACCACGCTCCGCGACGAGGTTCCCATCGTCTTGAGGACACCCACCTCACGACGCTTTTCCTGTACCAGGAGCGTGAGGGTGCCGAACACGGAGAAGCCGGCGATCAGGATCGCGATGCCCAGGGTGATGAACATAGCCAGCTTCTCGAGCGCCAGCGCGCCGAAGAGCTGCTGGTTCATCATCTTCCAGTCGCGAACCCGGAGATCGTCCCTGCCGAGAGCCGGGCCCAGCTCCGCGGCCAGCGACGGCGCGCGCTCGACGTCTGAGACCTTGATTTCGATGCCGCTGATGCGGCCCGGCGATCGAAAGAAGCGCTGGGCTATACCGAGGTCGATGTACGCGTGCTTCATGTCGTACTCGTACATGCCGCTGTAGAAGATTCCGGCGATGCGGAAGGAGCGGGTGTTCGGGATGGGGCCCGTGGGTCCGAGGTCGCCCCGGGGGGAGACGACCGTGACACGATCGCCGACCACCAGACGAAGCGCGCGGGCGAGCTCTTGCCCCACGATCAGGCCCGGCATGGCGTCTTCCGGTGTTTCTTCTTCCTCTGGAGGGATCCCGCGGGCGGCGGCCCGTTCCGCGCCCTCGATCATGGCGTCGAGCGCGCCCTTGTTGATGGGGCTCGTCGGAGGGCTCAGGATTCTCTCGGGGTGTTGCAGGTACTCGAGCTTGCCGTGCGTCATGTTGTTCGCGAGGTCGGTGACGTCCGAAACGGTTTCGGAATCGATCCCCCGAAGGATGGCGCCGGCGCGGTTCGATAGGCTCGACACCATCACCTCGACCTGCAGGAATGGGGTCGCCCCGACCACGCCCTCGGTCTCGCGCGTCTGCTGCAACGCGGGCTGCCAGTCGTCGAGCTCCTCGTGAGCGCGGTCGACGACGATGTGGGCGTGATTGCCGAGGATCTTCTTCTTCAGGTCCGCGCGGAATCCGCCCATCACGCTCAGCGTGGAGATGAGCATGCACGAAGAGACCGCGACGGCGAGGATGGACAGGGTGCCGCTCGCCGCGAGGAATCCGGTCTTCTTGGCGCGAAGGTGTCGCGCGGCGACCATCGATCGGAAGCCGATTCGTTCGAACGCGGTCAGCAAGGGGCCCACCAGCCGCAGCGCGAGCCGCACCGCAAACACCGTCGTTACGGCCACCCGCGCGACGGCCCGCGTGAGGCTGAGGTTGTCGTCGTCGGCCGGGGCGACCGGAAACGATAGCGTCACAACGATGAAAGCGAGGACGAGCGCGCCATCGAACAGCCACCAGAAGCGCTCGCGCCGTTCTGCAGGGATCAAGAACCAACACGATGCACTCAGCGACACGAGCAGCGCGCTGCCGACGCCTTGGAGGCTCTTGGCGGCGTGGTAAACGCTCGGGACCCAATCGAGGTTGGTGTCCGGATAGGCGAGGTGGGTGAGCCCGAACAGCAAGCTCGGGACGGTCCCGCCGAGCACGTGCCCCACCGATGCGTGTGCGCCCCACAGGAGGATTCCGACTGTCGCGCTCGTGATC